>CAIVDH010000306.1 GCA_903904635.1 uncultured Burkholderiales bacterium
CAGCAATCAGGGCAAGAGCGAAGAAGCGCAGGCCTTGTTTCGGCGTGCTGCAGGCATCATAGAAAAATCCCCTTTTGAATCTGATCGCGCAAGGCTGGCAAGTTATCAGGGCTATGAGGCGGCTAATCGCGGTGACTATGAAGCAGCATTGAAAAATGCGCGTCTGGCCAGTGCTGCCTGGCGCAAGCTCTCAGGCGGCGCTAGTGAACAAGGTGTGTTGCGTGGCAATGCTGCTGACAATAGTGTTGAGCGCGCTGAGCTGGCCATGGCGCTAAATTTTGAAGCGCTCATGTCGCTGCGCAATGATGAAGCTGTTTCTGCCAGTGCGCTGGCAAGTGAGGCTTTGTTGTTGCTCACGCAGGTTGAGAGTGCGCCGGTTGCGTGGAAGGCTGATGTGCTGACTACGTTAGGTGAGTTGGCCATTATTCAAGGCCGTCTGTCTGCTGCAGAAACATATTTCAACTCTGCGCTGGAGATAAGAAAACGCGTCTTCGGTGAAGGCCCGATGACCTTTCCTGTATTAGCTGCATTGGGTAAGGCTTATCAGCGTGAGGGTATGAATTCTTCGGCCATTATTACGTATCGTTCGTTATTTCAAATGGTGCGTAAATTACCGACGAGTGCAGGTAGTTTTAGTAATGAGCAGCTAGTGCCATTTGGTGCGGCGGTTGCGGACTTTGCAGCAAACCTGACGGAAGAATCAGCAAAACAGGGTTTGTATGCGGAAGCATTTGATGC
This sequence comes from uncultured Burkholderiales bacterium, assembly GCA_903904635.1. Lineage (GTDB taxonomy): Bacteria > Pseudomonadota > Gammaproteobacteria > Burkholderiales > Burkholderiaceae_D > Pernthalerella. Next base: position 739 of record CAIVDH010000306.1, read on the forward strand.
GTTTCAGCTGGCGCGCTCGGGACTGATCGATAAAACCATCGCCAAAGCGCAAGCCAGACTGGGCAATGATGATCCGCAGATCGCAGCGTTAGTAGATGAACTACAAACCAGACAACGCAAAATTGAAGGCGATAGAGCTGAGCTGGCGACAGAGCAGGCGCTGCCAACTCAGGAGCGCAGTGCGATTGCTGAAACCCGTTTGCAAAAAGCGATTATTGAAAATCGTCGGTTGGTCAGTGAGCTCAATGGCAAACTGACGACGCAGTTTCCGAATTACAGCAAACTTGCTAATCCGCGGCCTATAGAGCTGATAGAGATGCGCAAGCGTCTGGGAGATCGTGAAGCGCTGGTGTCTTTCTTGATCGGTAAAAAACAATCATTTATACAAATTACCCGTCGTGGTGGCAACACGATTGCAAAAATTAATGAGACTGAGGATGGGCTGCGCGATGCGGTGAAGTCTTTGCGTTTTGCGCTGGAAGTGCAGGGCGGTGCGATCAAAGATTTTGATCTGGCGCTGGCGCATAGGCTGTATCAGACTTTGTTTGGCGGTGTAGAGAAAGAATTAAGCGGTGTTGATCATTTGATCGTGGCTGGCATGGGGCCGCTGGCGAGTTTGCCGTTTGGTATTTTGGTGACGCAAGCACCAGCTAATTTGAATTACAGCAAGGCAGCATGGCTGGGTCAGAAATTTGCGATCTCGCATGTGCCTTCTCTGCAGGCTTTTTATACCTTGCGTGGCGCAACAGCAAAGCTGGCGCCAACTAAAGTGATGCTGGCTTTTGCTAATCCGGTGTTTGATGATGCAGCTAAATCTGCTGCTGGCTCTGCGCTTAGTGCTGGTCCGTGTTTGTCTGATGGTCCTATGAATAGCGCGACCCTGCGTGCTTTGGCACCTTTACCGGATACCGCAGCGGAGGTGCAGTCAGTAGCAAAAATTCTGGGCGCGGATAACGCCGCAGTATTTTTGCAGGAACAAGCCAATGAGCAAAATTTCAATCGCCAGTCGCTGGCAGATTATCGTGTTTTATATTTTGCGACCCACGGTCTTTTACCCGGTGAACTCAAGTGTCAGGCTGAGCCGGGTTTGGTGCTGACTGCGCCACCTCAGCAGGCCACGAATAAAAGTCAGGATGGTTTACTCGCTGCCAGCGAGATTGCCGCTTTAAAGCTCAATGCAGATCTGGTGGTGCTTTCAGCTTGTAATACGGCCGGGAGTGGCGGCAAGTTTGGTGGTGAAGCGCTATCAGGTCTTGCAGAATCTTTTTTCTTTGCCGGTGCGCGCAGCTTAGTGGTGAGTCATTGGAAAGTGCCATCAGCAGAAACAGCGCAGCTGATGTCAGGCATGTTTGCAACGTTGGGTCCGTCTTTGCAAGGTGGGGTCAGTCCGGCATTGAAGTCTGCGCAGGCGGTGTTGATTGCAGAGAAAAAAACGTCGCATCCGTTTTTCTGGGGTGCGTTTGTGGTTGTGGGTGACGGTATGGCAGTGTCTGTTACGCAGGTTGCTGGTGCGAGCGGGAGCCGGCCATGAATTTTATGATGCTGCGCGTTGTAGTTTGTGCGCTGACGATGGTGATGGTGGTCGGTCCGGCTATGGCAGATAAATTAATCGTGCTGGATGCGCGCGGCGGTGGCCTCAAGGCCGGCATGAGCATAGACAGCAGCGCCAACGTGACGCTCAAAGAGGGCGAGCGTGTCACCGTGATTGGCCCTAAAGGCAATAGTGTGGTGTTGAAAGGACCGTTCAATGGTCCTGCGCTGACAAAATCTGATGCGGGCATGGATGCAAAACAGGCGCTCTCGGCGCTGGTGGCAACGCGAGACGCGCGTTCGACTGCAGTCGGTGTGATTCGTGCTGGTACGGATGCGGTAAAAATTCCTGAGCCCTGGCTGATTGATGTGACGCGCCCCGGGCCGCGCTGTTTGCTTGAGGGTGAGCTGCCTGTGTGGTGGCGACCTGATGCGAGTAAGGCGCAGCATTTCACTTTGTATCCGATTGATCGTTCATGGAAAGCGGACATTGCCTGGGAGTTGGGTCAGGACAGACAGACTGCGCTGGCTTTGTCGCGCTTTGCAGGGGCGAATGTATTTTTCATCCGCCAGGATGATCAGGAATTTGCCATCAGCCTTAATGTGATTCCCAAAAGCGTAGATAGTGATTTAGTGCTGTCTGCATGGATGCTGGAAAAAGGTTGTTTGCAGCAGGCTGATGCATTGCTTGCAGGCTTACGCACTGAATTGCAGAAATCAAAATGAACGCCAAACTGATTCGACTCATCCTAACGTCTTGTATTGCGGTGGTGGCGGCGACTTTGATTGCTGCTTATGCGACGCATTACATTTCATTTTTGTCTGCGATAGAAAATACGGCTGCTGATATACGCGTGGCAGCGTTGCAGCCACCGCAGCCGCAATCTAAAGATATTGTGATTGTGGCGATCACGGAAGACACGCTGGCTCAGTTTCCTTATCGCTCACCAGTAGACCGCGCGTTTCTTGCGAAGTTGTTGCTGGATCTGGAAAAAAAAGGCGCGAAGTTAGTCGGCGTCGATATTTTATTTGATCAGCCTACTGATACTGCCAAAGATGATGTATTAAAAAATACATTGCGCAATTTAAAAGTACCGACGTTTGTTTCGTATTCAAATTCACCAGATATTGTGAATGAGGCGCAGCTGGAATATATCAATGAATTTGTTCCTGAAAAAATGCGTGCGGGTGCGCATCTGGGATCGGATCCTTATGATGGTTCGGTGCGCTGGATTTTACCGGGTGCTGATAGACCCGGTATGCCGGCTGGATTTGCGCGCAAGGCGGTGCAAATGCTGGGCGGGGCTGATCAGCCGCATCAAGTAGAAATTAATTGGAAGCCACCACAAGACGCTGACACGCAGCCGTTTCCAATGTATCCGGCGCAGTCGCTGGCGATGTTGCCGGATGACTGGTTTGCCGGAAAAATTGTGTTGGTGGGTGCTGTGTTGTCGATTACGGATAGGCATCGCACACCGATGTCGGTGGTGTATGCCGATGATCGTGGCAATATGCCGGGGGTGATGATACAGGCGCATTCGATTGCGCAGTTTATTGAGGGACGTGAATCACCCAAGCTTGCTTTTAAATGGGTGCTGGCGATTTGTTTGTTGCTCTCGCTGCTGGGCTTGCTGGTGTCGCAGCTGAAAAAAGGCATTGTGTTTAATGTCGTGGCGGTGATGGTTTTACTGGTGTTGTTTTGGGTGGGCTCGATACTGGGCTATAGCTATTACTTGCCGCTGCTGCCGTTATTGGCGCCTACGCTGTCGATGGCGCTGACTGTCTGGATGCTCGATGTGCTGCAAGGTAGTGCAGAGCGCAAACAAAGGCAGTTTGTGCAGGGTGCGTTTTCTCGTTATGTTTCACCGGCGGTGGTGGAGCATTTGCTGGAGTCGCCTGAGAATTTGAATGTGTCGGGCATACGCCGCGAGCTGACTTTTATTTTTACTGATATTGCGGGTTTCACGACGCTGTCTGAGCGCCTCAGTGCAGAGCAGTTGTCCGATACGCTCAATGAATATCTGGATGGTGCCTGCGCGATTATTTTGCGTTATCAGGGTACGGTGGATAAATTTATCGGTGACGCGATTATGTCGATTTTTAATGCGCCTGTGCTGCAGCCGGACCATGTGTCCCGAGCGGTCAAGTGTGCGCTGGAGCTGGATGCGTATGCAGAGGCATTTCGTATCAGGAAAAATGCAGACGGCATACCGATAGGTGTGACCCGTATCGGTATTCATTCAGGGCCTGCGGTTATTGGTAATTTTGGTTCGAGTTCACGTATGGATTTTACGGCGCTGGGTGACACGGTGAATACGGCAGCGCGCACGGAAGGTGTGAATAAATATTTTGATACGCGCATTTGCTGTACGCAGAGCGTGGTTGATCAATGTACGGATATACATTTCATGCCGGTGGGTGATGTGGTGTTGAAGGGCAAACTCACAGGTGTGGGCTTGTATAAGCCGGTGACGGACGAACAGGCGGCATCTGAATTGTGTCAGCGCTACTTGCAGATGTATGCACTCTTGAGCAAGCAGGATGTGGGAGCGCCGCAAGTAGTGCGCCAATTGCATGCGGATTATCCCGATGACTCGCTGGTTAATTTTCATTTTGATCGCGTAGAAGCCGGCTTGAATACCAATCTTGTTGTGATGGAGGATAAGTGAGAATTTTCACTTTAGTTGTTGTTGCGTTGCTGAGCCTGCCGCTGTTTGTACAGGCGCAAGGCGTGTCGTCAGATCAGATTCGTCAACTGAATCAGGAGATGAATACGATCGATAGGCAGCAGCGTGACTTGCCTAAATTTCCGAATATTGATCTGCAGATTTTAAGCCCTGAAAAATCAGCTGTGCCTAAGGCGGTGGATGAAATTGAATTTGATTTTCAGGGTGTGGAAATCGAAGGCATGCGTCATTTTCCAAAATCAGAGGGCGAGGCATTTTTTGCGCCGCTATTGAATAAAAAAACGGGTTTGTCGGCGATACGCGATGCAG
>CAIVDH010000307.1 GCA_903904635.1 uncultured Burkholderiales bacterium
CCAGCAGTAGCTATCATGCTCAGCATACTCATAGCCTCAGAAAGGCGACTGCAACAGCTAACCTGATACCCCTGAAACTCAAGGGATCTGACCAAAGTTGAGCGAAAGAGTAAATCATCCTCAACCAGTAAAATGTGTAAGGCCATAACTAATTTAGCTCAATTGCCGAAGCAGGTACTGCCGGCTGCAGATTCAGCGGGAAAGCCACACATACGCAGGTACCTGCTTGTTCAGTGTCTTGCACCCAGATTTTGGCATGATGTACACGAGCAATCGCTCTACACACCGCAAGTCCCACTCCAACTCCCCTACGTAAATGCATGCCGCTATTAGAATCCGAAGCGTGCGCAGGAGAATCTACGCGCTGGAAGACTTCAAAGATTTTTTCTTTCCATATATCTGGCACACCGCAACCAGCATCAACGACACTGACAATAATTGATTTATCCATCAATTCAACTTTGAAAAAAACGATGGAAGAATCTGCACTATATTTAATACTGTTTTCAAGCAGATTATCAAATAGCTGAACTAAAAGTATGGCGTCACAATATATGAGGGGTAATTTTTTGGGTGCCAATACTTTGACAGAACGAGACGGACTACTGCGCTGAGACTTAGCAATCACCAAGCCAAAAATTTCATCCAGCGATTCCCAGTTTTTACTGATCTGCACACTATCGGCATCTAAACGAGCCAGCTGCAATGTGTTCGATGTCATCTGATTCAACAGATTCGCTTCTAACAATATGTTTTTTGATAATTCAGTGATTTGCTGCGTCGATGATTTACCTACCTGCTCAATAACGGCAGAAGCTGCGCTCATAATGGTTGCAAGTGGTGTTCTGTAATCATGTGAAATTGAAGTGAGCAAGGTATTTCTTAGCTCTTGGCTCTGTATACGTTCACGTGACAAATTTGCATTTTTAAAAGCTTCTCCGCGCTCTAATTCAGCACCTAGCAAATCGCATAATTCTTGCAAGTGTGTCTCGCCAAGTAATTTTAGTCGCTCATTTAATCCAGCCTGAATAACTAAAATTCCAGCTAAGCCAGATCTAGAATGAATATTTACATAAAATGGTTTTACATCTGCAATGCCGGCGAAATCCGGGAAAGATAATTTCCCATCACCTTTGTTGAGTGATTCAAACAAAATTTCACGTAAAAGATTATCGACAATCCCGACGCAATAATACCCATCAGATTGAACGCCTGAAATTAATCTATTTTTGACAACCAATCCCAAAGCGGACAAACCCGCATAATTTTCCACGATACCCAGCAATAACTCCGCCTGTTTTAATGGCGTTTCATCTCGGCGAAATCCTTCACTTAATTGTCTTAACTGTTCAGCCCTGAGAGCTTGCAAAGCTTCACTCTTGACTGCACGCCTTAGTTTTGACATTAAGTAGCTTACGACAGTACTTACACCCAGCATCGTAATAAGTAATTGAAAATCCTCACGCAGCGCAGCCATAAAGGACAGACGCGGCTCAACGAGGAAGAAATTGAATAAGGCAACTGATACAGCACTGAAAATCATCGAAACACTGGGTGCAAACCACAAGCCAGCCAATGAGCCGACCAAAACAAGAACTAGTGCCAAATTACCAAGTGCGAATTTGCCATCAAGTAAATACATGACTGTCCAACCCATAATCCACACCAAAATGCCAGGCATGGGATTTTCTGATTTGGGTCGGAAATCCAGTATTTTCTTTAACAACATTGTTTGAATAAATTTCGGAGGGGTTACTACAAGATCAACAAAGAATTAGCAAATAGCCAATAAAAATTACTGCTTAGCGCAACAATTACTCAAAATCGAAACAACCATACCACGTTGCACAAAATAAAAGAGCTAATAAAAGAAACTGCTGAAACAGCCAATATCAACAAAATTCAAAATTAATCTAATCTAAACGACTTACATTGCGAGTCAACATTTGCATCAGATTCCAAACTAGTTTCTTCTCTGGCAGCCCTAGCGACTGATAAGCATGAAATACCTCACGGTCATCAGAATAAAAACGATCCTGGTCATAAATACCAGAACCAGATCGTTCAATCATCTCACCCACACCCAACAATAACCACGCAGATGAAACCCCCATCATTTTAGCCAGTTCGGTTAAGTGCTTTTGGGTAGGCGTAGATTGGCCAAGCAACCAGCGACGCGCTCCATGCATGGTGATTGCATCACCGTTGCTATGTAAATTGAAAAAGCGCGCCAATGTTGTGGGACTGTCATCAACACCAGCATATGCCATGGCTTCAATCAGCCTTTTTGCAAAATCATTGCGTAATTTTTTCGCGATTTGTGTCATGGCAATAAATTGCTCCTTTCCACATAAAAATCACATAAGTATTTCGCAAGGATTTCATAAGTTATTGAGCGATAC
>CAIVDH010000308.1 GCA_903904635.1 uncultured Burkholderiales bacterium
AAATTTTCAGGGCTGACAAAAGGTTTCAGTATGGCTGCGGCGATATCCGGATGATTAAAGCTGCCCAAGGTGTCGCCTATGTCATGCAGCAAAGCGCAAATCACATACTCTTCGTCTTTGCCGTCCCTGTGCGCACGGGTAGCAGTCTGCAAGCTATGCATCAGACGATCAATTGGAAAGCCACCAAAATCACCATCCAGCAATTTCAAATGGGACAAAATCCGTTCTGGTAACTTTGCAGAATAAGCCTTGAAATCTTCACCGATAATTTTCCAGTCTGCTGCTGTACTGTGCTGTAAGTCTGTAAACCCTGCGTGCGAATCGACTACAATTTCCATGATTGTCTCTCCCGTATTTTTTTTAGTAAGTTTTATTTTCTTGTTAACTGCGATAACTAGGATCGCTGCGCTCAAGCTTGCGTAACAGGGCCGGCCAAGCCAGCATGCCTCCCAGTGATTTTGTCACCACTTTCGCCTGTTCCATCGCATTGTCGATGATTTGCGGGGCAATTGTCCGCAAAGGACTGCCGCCAGCCATTGCCCGTACCTGGATTGTGCAGGCAGCCTCAAATATATACATATTTAAAAATGCATCGGCAATCGTCTTGCCAACCGTAAGCAGACCATGATTGCGCAACATTAAATAAGACTTGTCACCAAAATCATTAACCAGTCTGGGCTTTTCATCATCATTGAGGGCTAAACCTTCATAGTCATGGTATGCAAGGCTGTTCAGCACAAAAATAGATTGCTGGGACAAAGGCAGCACGCCAGCTTCCTGGGCTGATACAGCCACGCCATTTAAACTATGCACATGCAAGACACAATGCGCATCCTCGCGCGCAGCATGGATAGCCGAATGAATGGTAAAGCCTGCTGGGTTAACTGGAAAAGGCGATTCTTCTAGCTTGTTACCTGCCAAATCAATCTTCACCAGCGATGAAGCAGTAATCTCATCAAACATCATGCCGTAGGGGTTGATGAGGAAATGATGATCGGTACCTGGTACACGGGCCGTGATGTGCGTGAAAACCAGATCACTCCAGCCAAATGCTGCTACCAAACGATAGCAGGCCGCGAGATCAACCCGGGTTTGCCATTCTTCAGCGCTGACCCGGTGGGCAGCCGATGCTATTTCTATTCTCTCAGGTGCGTTCATATGCAATCTCCTCATCTCTGTCAAAATACCTGCTTTGTTATTTATGGCCCACACGATCGGGCTTAATTGGATCAAACCCATCTTAACAGCAGCAAGGCATGAATTCTCCTGAAACCATTTCTTCGGTAAGACATAGCGTTACATCGCTGCCGATCACGGCAAGCTTTGCTGCATTGCCACCGGCATTTTATACACGCCTGGCGTCCTCACCACTGCCCGCCCCTTATCTGGTATGCGCCAGCGCTGAGGCAGCTAAGCTCATAGAACTTGATACGCTCGCACTTGAGTCCGAAGATTTTATTCAGGTCTTTAGTGGTAACGCAAGACTTCAGCAATCCTCACCCCTGTCTGCTGTGTATTCCGGCCATCAGTTTGGCGTATGGGCGGGGCAACTTGGTGATGGTCGAGCGATCTTGCTAGGTGAAACGGCTTCGCCCTCGACTATTCCAGAAGGCATGCTCGAACTTCAACTAAAAGGCGCAGGGCCGACACCTTACTCGCGCAGAGCTGATGGCCGAGCCGTGCTGCGTTCTTCTATACGTGAGTTTCTTTGCTCTGAAGCGATGGCCGCGCTCGGCATACCCACCTCAAGAGCATTGAGCGTAATTGGCTCAGACATGCGCGTCATGCGCGAAGCGCCAGAGAGCACTGCAGTAGTCACACGCATGGCGCCTTCATTTGTACGCTTCGGCTCTTTTGAGCACTGGTTTTACAATGATCGCAAAGATGAACTAAAAATTCTTGCCGATTATGTGATTAAGCGCAGCTATCCGGATTTGCAAGCCAACCCCAAGCCATATAAATCGCTGCTGCAAGAGGTTTCTCGCCGCACCGCTGAACTCATCGCGCAGTGGCAAGCTGTCGGCTTTATGCATGGTGTACTTAACACCGACAATATGTCGATACTAGGCCAGACTCTGGATTATGGCCCTTATGGGTTCATGGAAGCCTATGACCCTGGACATATTTGCAATCACACTGACCAGCAAGGCCGCTACGCTTATAAAATGCAGCCCAAAATTGGTCACTGGAACTGCTATGCATTAGGTCAGGCTTTACTGCCGCTGATAGGCGAGGTTGATGATGTGCATGAGGCACTAGCAGGCTATCATTCGGTACATGCAGCAAAGCTTGATGCCCTATGGCATGCGAAGCTGGGGATGCTGCAAGTGGCGCAGGATGATCAGACATTGATTGATGCACTGCTTGCAATTTTGCAGCACAACCGGGTTGATTTCACCTTATTCTTCAGGCGTCTTTCTGACCTGCAGCTAAATGACAGCAATAATGATGCGCCATTACGCGATCTGTTTGTAGAGCGTGCAGCATTTGATGCGTGGGCAGTAAAATATCGCGCCCGGCTGAAACAGGAAAACAGCGATGACGTAACACGTAAGCAAAGCATGAATTTGGTTAACCCCAAATATATTTTGCGTAATTACCTGGCACAAGTTGCGATTGAAAAAGCGCAGCAAAAAGATTTTTCGGAAGTGCAAAAGCTGCTAAACATCCTGCAACATCCGTTTGATGAACAACCTGAACATGCGCATTATGCCGCTCTGCCGCCGGACTGGGCGTCGGGGCTGGAAGTCAGTTGTTCATCCTAGTTTTGATTCGCTATTGTATAAATAAGGCTATGACTGAAAAAAAAATTACCCGTACTGACGCAGAATGGCGAGCCATGCTCGACCCTATGGATTATCAAGTCACTCGGCAAGCCGCGACTGAGCGCGCCTTTACAGGACGCTATTGGGATCATCATGAGCATGGCATTTATCATTGCGTATGCTGTGATACTGCATTATTTGAATCTGATGCGAAATTTGATTCAGGTTGCGGCTGGCCCAGTTATTTTCGTGCATTGAATCCAGCCCATGTTTCAGAACGAGTCGATAACACTTATGGCATGTTGCGCACCGAGATTGTCTGCAATATTTGTGATGCACATCTCGGGCATGTCTTTCCGGATGGCCCACCTCCAACCGGGCTACGGTATTGCATTAACTCCGCGTCGCTACGCTTTGAACCATTGCCTTAAACCGTATTGAAAGTTACGCATGAAATTATTGTTTGATCTTTTTCCTGTCATTTTATTTTTCATCGTTTTTAAGCTGGCCGGTGCCAATCCTGAGGCGGCACAAGCTTTTGGCAGCCAGTATTTATCCTCATTGGTACTAGGCGGCGAAGTGACCCTCGCTCAAGCGCCCATATTGCTTTCAACCGCAGTGGCGATTATCGCAACGGTTTGTCAGATAGGCTGGCTCTTGGCTAGACGCAAAACGGTAGACCATATGCTGTGGGTTTCACTCGTCATCATTACCTTGTTCGGTGGTGCCACCATTTATTTTCATGATGAGCAGTTCATCAAGTTAAAGCCTACTGTTTTATATTGGTGCTTCTCTGTTGCGCTTTTGCTAAGCCCTCTGTTGTTTAAGAAAAATCTGATTAAATCCATGCTTGGTAAGCAACTCAGCCTGCCCGATCAGGTTTGGAGCAAATTGAATCTGGCCTGGGGTTTATTTTTTGGATTAATGGGCGGTTTGAATTTATACATAGGCGCCAATTTTCCGCTGGCGTTCTGGGTGAATTTCAAACTCTTCGGTTTTCTTGGGCTAATGCTGGCTTTTGTTATCGCTCAAAGTCTTTACTTGTCGCGCCACATGAAAGGATCAGAATGAACAACAGAGCGCAACGCATCGAGGCCTTACTTCAGGCAGAATTTACGCCTTCAAAATGCGAAATCGAAGATGAATCTGCTTTACATGCAGGCCATGCCGGCGCTGCATCTGGTGGCGGGCATTTTCGGCTACATATCGTATCGGCCGTTTTTGAGGGTGTAGGCCGGGTG
>CAIVDH010000309.1 GCA_903904635.1 uncultured Burkholderiales bacterium
CGTGTAGGATCCGTACAGGATCCATATAGGGATCCATATAGGAGATCCAGATAATGGGATCCGCATGATCATCCTTAGCTCACTGTCCCACTCAGCCCACTTGGGTCATTTAGCTGAGATATATATATATATATAGGAGAGAGAGAGAGAGAAAGAGAGAAAGAGAGAGAGGGAGAGAGAGGGAGACAGAGATAGAGATTGAGAGAGAGAGGGAGAAGGAGAAGGAGAACGAGGATTGGGGGTTCCAGAGCGGATCAGGGCCCTCGCTTAAGTCGCGGCGTTGTTTTTGAACCTTGTGGACTGTGCGGGTTGGGCCCGGTGTGTGTGTGTGTGGCGGCGTGATTGTTAGTGAACAGTGGTACTCGTGGAGTAGCTCTTTCGGGCGTGAGGCGTGAAGCCCCGGAATTTAGAGAGCCGCCCCAAACAAAATCGAAAAGTGGTCGCCTTTTAAATTGAGGCAGTCTACATTTGTGTCGTACGGGGCTTCCGCCTAATCATACTGGAGACATTGGGGATTGAACCCGGGGCCTCCCGTATGCTAAGCGGGGAGGTGCTACCACTACACCGTGTGCCCCCTGCAGTCAAGGTACCACTTGCAACTACAGCCCGCTGTTCTGGCACCGCTTCGGCGGCGACGCCGCTCACAGAGAACGGTGCCCCACAAGGTGCCCCATACGTCGCAAGTCAGATGCATATTTTTCCAGAGCTGTGCCACGTTCCAACTCGGTTTCTTTGTTCCTGCTACCCATATTGGGCAAATCTATGGCTTGTTGCACATCGAGTTTCCAATCGAGTACGCCGATCAGGGTCTTGGCTACGAAATTAATAATCGCACTGCCACCCGGTGAGCCTGCCAGCAAATAGGGTTTACCTGCTTCCATTACGATCATCGGCGCCATCGAACTGCGTGGTCGCTTGCCGGCTTCCAATCGGTTGGCAACGGGTTGCCCGTCTTTATCAACGGGTGTCAGCGAAAAATCAGTGAGCTGATTGTTTAACAAAAAACCGCGCACAAAAATTTTGCTGCCAAATTCAAACTCTATCGTACTCGTCATGCTAATCGCATTACCTGCACGATCAACTGCCACCATATGCGTAGTAGAAGGTAAGTCTGGCGCATTATCCCGACCACGCGCCAATAAATTGCGTGGTAAGTCCCCTGCTTGCGCGGTACCCATGCTGAGTCGGCTATCTATCAAGGCACCCCGGTTATTCAAATACACCGGATCTAGCATGCCCTGCACTGGCACGGTGATGAAATCAGGATCAGCGACATAGCGCTCTCTGTCCGCAAATGCCAGCCTTCCGGCCTCCGCAAAATAATGCACTGCCTCCAACGAGCCTGGCTGCATGTCGGCCAACCCATGTTGCTGCAACATGCCCAGCATCTGCAACACGGCAATGCCACCAGAAGATGGCGGGCCCATGCCGCAGAGGCGATAAATGTTGATGTTGCTGCAGACCGGTTCGCGCACTTTGGCGCGATAGCCTGCCAGATCTTGCAAGCTCAAATCACCGGGGCGTGCATGGGCAGCAACAGCAGCGACGATGTCAGCGGCGATCTCGCCCTGGTAAAAAGCATCGACACCTTCACGCGCAATGCGCCGCAGCACCTCGGCATAAGCCTTGTTAACAAGCCGCACACCCACAGCTGGCGCCACACCATCCGGATAAAAATAAGCCCGCGCTGCATCTTGCGCAAACAAGTCTTTATTGCCAGCTATCTGTGCGTGTAATCGCGGTGTGATGGCAAAGCCTTGCTCGGCTAATTTGATGGCCGGATCAAACAGTCTGGCCCATGGCAATTTGCCGTGGCGCTGATGTGCCAGCTCCAGCATGCGCAGCAAGCCGGGGGTGCCGACTGCTTTGCCGCTATTGACTGCGTCCATAAATCGAATGGGCCGCTGGCCCTGCATAAACCGATCAGGGCGCGCTGCGGCCGGCGCTGTTTCACGACCATCGTAGCTCTGCAAACGCTTTTGTCTGGCATCAAAAGCCAGCATGAAAGCCCCGCCACCCAAACCCGACGATTGCGGCTCCACCAAGCCTAAAACCATTTGCATGGCTATCGCTGCATCCACCGCACTGCCGCCTTCAGCCAGTATCTGACGACCTGCCTCGGTGGCCAGAGGATGCGCTGAGGCGGCCATAAAATGCTGTGCCTTGACCAGCTGCTTGCTGACCTTGCCTGTTGCGGCTTCCGGGTTTACATCAGCAGAGACCGATTGCGCAAACGCCAGATGACTCAGACCTAGCAGACTTGAAAACAAAAAACTAACTAAGATTCGCGGCATGAGGCACATAAAGGCAAATTTCATCGGCATGGAATGGGTAGGTTAGAAAATATGCCTAGTGGAAACATCTACGGTATTATGTTTCATAAATAACATAAACAGGCTGCAAAATCGGCTGAAAAGCTATCTGAAGCCTGTCATTAAGGGCTTAATTTTAAAGACGCGCTTAATTACTCGCTGCTTGTGTCGATTAAGCCTGTACGTAAAGTAAGGTTTGCAACGCGATTAAGCCGGTTTTGTTTTACCAGCCAGATGAATTAAATGATCGCCTTTTCATAGCAACCTGAAAATCAGCAGGACGGATATAAATGGCTGAACCAGATAAAGACAATAAAGAAGCTGCTGCTCCCGGGAAGGAGCTGCCCCCGCTTGAGCCTGTTGTTAAGAAAAAGAAAATTGAGGGCGACCATGCCGGCGCCCATGGCGGCGCCTGGAAAATCGCGCTGGCTGACATGATGACGGCGATGATGGCGTTCTTTTTGCTGATGTGGCTGCTCTCTGCCACCAATGCAGACCAGCGCAAGAGTATCGCCGAATACTTCAAGCCTACCTCGCATAGCGTAGTCAAATTAAGCACCCTGGCCGGCACCAATGGGCTCATGGGTGGTCAGTCTATTCTTGACCCCGACGGCATGCCCAACACCGGCAAACGTACCTCATTATTTCAGCGGGAAACGCCACGCGCTGAAGAAGGCGCCGCGTCCGATACGGGCAGCTCCAACAACCAGGAAAATAATAGAAATTCCAGTGATCTTTCTCAGGAAGAAAGGCAGCGTATTGCTGCGGAAGCTGAGAAGAAGAATTTCGATAATCTGGAGCAGGAAGTCAAAGACAAACTCGCTGAGAACAAGCAACTCAGCAAGATCAAAGATCAGGTGCATTTCATTCGCGAAAAAGAAGGTCTGCGTATAGAAATTATCGATAAGGCTGATTTTTCTATGTTTTCACTGGGTACCACCAGCATGCAACCCAAAGCCGAGTCGCTGATACGCGAAGTGGCCAAATCCGTTTCGGGTATGACGAATAAAATTGCGGTGCGTGGACACACGGACAGCCTGGCTTTTGCCGGGTCAGACCGTAATAACTGGTCTTTGTCAGGAGAGCGAGCTGAAAGTACACGGCGCGTAATGGAAACCGCAGGCATACCGGACACCCGCTTTGCGCGAATTGAAGGCGTGGCCGATACCGCGCCATTTAATCCTAAAGATCCGGCGGATCCTCGTAATCGTCGCATCAGTATTACGGTGCTGTATCAGGATCAGGGCAATATTAAATAGCAGGTAAGTGCGGCTTTTAGTTATGCGTCATCTTTAAAAAATTATGCCAATTTTATTTATACAGCGTAGGTCTGATAAAGCTTCTTCCTCGTTACGAGGATTGTTGCCGCTGCTGTGCATGGTCCTGTTTAGCTCGGCATTTGCCCAGACCGCACCTGCCCCAGCACCAGCTTCAGTGGCAGCGCCTGTGCCACCGACACCGAGCAAAGTTGCTGCGCCAGCTGCTGCTGTTACCAAACCGGCTGAGCCGGTCAAACCCACTGCGCCTGCCAAACCCGCTGAGGCCGTCAAAGCTGTGGCTGCAGTAAAACCCGCTGAGCCTGTCAAACCCACTGAACCAGTCAAGCCTGCCCCTGCAGCAGCGGTCGATGCTCAAGCAGCTCCTGAGGATGGGGCAAAGAAAGAAGAAGCCGCAAAAAAAGAAGCCGAGACAAAAAAAGCCAAGGTCGCTGCCGCACCTTGCATCATCTCTGAGTTCCGAGCTATAGGCATGGACACAGCTGATGGCGATCTGCGCCGCAGCAAAGCACTGAAATGGCTGAAAAAAAACGGGCATGGATGCTCACCGCAAAAATTAGTCGCGATTCGCAATAATCGTTCGCAATGGATGGGCTCGGCTGACTCCACTGTCGTTGCTGCTGCAGTAGATTCGCTGGTAGAAGAAGTTACCGAAGGATCGCCGGATGCGATTAATCTCCTCTATGGCACTGCACC
>CAIVDH010000310.1 GCA_903904635.1 uncultured Burkholderiales bacterium
AATTATCAGTTAAATTATCATTAATAAAAAAAACTGCTATGCACGGATGTGCTGACATTACATGAATTTTTTGTACTAAAATTTTTCATTTACACCCAGATAGCGCCATTGTCCAACAGGCAGATTGCCCAGCTTTACCTGACCGATTCGTACCCGCTTAAGACCCAACACCTGCAAGCCTACCATTTCGCACATGCGTCTGATCTGACGCTTTTTTCCTTCGCGCAGTATGAAGCAGAGCTGGTCATCATTTTGCCAGCGTACTTTGGCCGGCAACAATGCTTTGCCATCGATTGATAGGCCGTGATTCAAACGTTTTAAATCCTGCTCGGGTAGTTTGCCGGCTTTGCCGTACTTAACGCGCACCAGATATTCTTTTTCTATGCTGTTATCTTCACCAATAAGATTTTTAGCGATACGCCCATCTTGCGTCAGTATTAGCAAACCAACCGAATCAATATCGAGCCTGCCAGCAGGTACCAGGCTTTTTAATTGCGCGGGTGAGAATTGGAGTGATTCTTGATCTTCTGCCCAGCGATTCTCTGGTCGTATCAATGTCACCGCCGGTTTATAACCATCTTCAGCCTGACCACTGACAAAGCCCATGGGCTTGTTGATGAGGACGGTGACGCGTCTGGCCTGCTGTGCCTGCGCCTGTCGTTCTATGGTGACTTTTTGATGTGGTAAAACTTTGCTGCCGAGTTCAGAGATGACGGCACCATCGACCCTGACCCAGCCTTTGGCTATCCATTCATCGGCCTCGCGGCGCGAGCATAAGCCTAATTCAGACATGCGTTTGGAAAGACGTAGAGGTTCGGTCATCTTGCAAATAGTAGGGTGATTAAATATGACAATGAAATTAGTCGATTAAATTAGGTGATTAAATACGGAGAGCATCAAGTAAATCAGACTCAAGCGCGATCTGGCTACGCGCATGCGATAGTACCTGGCCATCGAGTAAAAATACATCTTCTACACGCTCGCCTAGTGTCATGATTTTAGCGGTGTGAAGATTAAGCTTGTAGCGCGCCAGTACATTAGCAATCGAGTACAACAGCCCGGTACGGTCACTAGCCGAAATGGACAATAAATAATATTGTCCGCGTTCATCTGGCTGCAAATGCACGGTGGGTGTAATAGGGAATGTACGTGAGAGTCGTGACAGTCTCGGCTTGGCTGGTGAGGGCAGTGTGGAAGCTGATTCCAGCCATTTGGTCAGATCATGCTCAATTAGTGTAATCAACTCACGATAATTTTCAGATAAATTCGGCTCACTAACTAAAAAGGTATCCAACGCATAACCATCACGCGTTGTATGAATTTTTGCATCCAACACACTGAAATTTTTTCTATCGAAATAGCTGCATATGCGTGCAAACAAATCTGGCTGATCGCGTAGGTAAACAGTGATTTGCAATCCTTCGCCTATAGGCGCCAGACGACCGCGCACGATGGGCGCTTCTTTATTCAGGTGTTCATACAGTACGCGCGTCTGCCATGCAATTTCAGATGCGTCATGTCGTAAAAAATAGCCAACATCGAGATTTTTCCAGAGCGCTTCGTGCGCATGCTGGGAAAGACCGTACAAGCGCAATGTGGCGATGGCTTCCTGCTGGC
>CAIVDH010000311.1 GCA_903904635.1 uncultured Burkholderiales bacterium
GCAAGCCCTTCGAGATCAAGGTCGGTCAACTGCGTGGTGTGGAATCGCAGGGTATGTTGTGTTCTGCACGTGAACTTAAGCTGTCGGAAGAAAATACCGGCTTGATGGAGTTGCCTGATACGGCAACTGTAGGCCAGAATTTTCGCGATTACTACCAGCTCAATGACTTGAAATTTACTATCAAGTTAACTCCTAACAAAGCAGACTGCTTATCGGTATTGGGAGTAGCCAGAGAAGTATCGGCGCTGACTGGAGCACCTTTGTCTGTACCCGCATGTGCGCCAGTACCAGTAACCTTGAATGAGAAATTATCTGTAAAAATAAGTGCGCCAGATTTATGTGGTCGTTTTTCCGGACGAGTAATTCGCGGCCTTAATGCACGCGCAATAACGCCAGACTGGATGAAGCAGCGGCTGGAGCGCAGTGGTCAGCGCCCGATCTCAGCACTGGTTGATATTTCAAATTATGTGATGCTGGAGCTGGGTCGTCCTACCCATGTATTTGACCTCGATAAAATTCACGGCGGACTTGAAGTACGCTGGGGTCGCAAGGGCGAAAGTCTCAAGCTTTTGAATGGCAATACTGTTGAGCTTGATGACTGGGTAGGTATCATCGCTGATGAAGAAGCAGTTGAGTCGCTGGCTGGCATCATGGGAGGGGACGCGACAGCGGTTTCACTTGATACAAGTAATATTTACCTCGAAGCTGCTTTTTGGTGGCCACAGGCGATACAGGGCAGGGCGCGTCGCTTTAATTTTTCCACTGACGCTGCCCACCGGTTTGAGCGTGGCGTGGACTATGCAACCACGGTTGAGCATATTGAACGTATCACTGCGTTGATTATGGAAATTTGTGGAGTTGCTGGTCAGACAACGGTAGGTGCCGTAGATGATCAGATCGTTAACCTGCCTACGCGCCCTGCAGTGCGCTTGCGCGTTGCCCGCGCTGCAAAAGTAATAGGCATACCATTTGATGCAAAGCAGATAGCTGATATTTTTACGCGACTTGGTTTGCCGTTTATTCAGAGCGATGATGTGTTTGAGGTGACGCCACCCAGCTATCGCTTTGATATCGAGATAGAAGAAGACCTGATAGAAGAAGTAGCGCGTGTATATGGATTCGAAAATATCCCCGCTCTGCCGCCAGTTGCAGCCAATGCGATAAGAATTGCGCCGGAAACCACGCGATCATTGTTTACAATCCGCCGCCAGCTTGCTGATCTGGACTATCAGGAAGTGGTGAATTTCAGTTTTATTGATGCAGATGCCGAGCGTGACTATGCCGGTAATGTGGATCCTATTTGTCTGCTCAATCCGATTGCCAGCCAAATGAGTGTGATGCGCTCGCAGCTTATCAGCGGTCTGGTTGCCAATGTTCGCTATAACGTCAATCGCAAGCAAAATCGTGTGCGTGTATTTGAAATTGGCGCGGTTTATTTGAAAAACCCAGCAACTGTGGATGGTGAACTAAGCGTGGCCGGTTTTGATCAGCCTAAGCGCGTAACAGCATTGGCGTATGGTCCAGTAGCAGACGAGCAATGGGGACAGACTACCCGTGTTGTAGATTTCTTTGATATCAAAGCTGATCTGGAAGCATTGGCCGCGCCTCGCCAGCTGCGTTTTGTTCCTTGCAGCCATCCTGCGTTACATCCTGGCCGGTCTGCTCAGGTATGGATGAATGAGAGGCCGATAGGATTTATCGGCGAACTTCATCCGCGCTTGCAGCAGAAAATCGAATTACCTTTCGCACCAGTGCTTTTTGAGGTTGAGGCTGGTGTATTGCAAGAAAGAGATCTTCCTGCGCACAAGGAAATATCTAAATTCCCTGCTGTTGTGCGTGATCTGTCGCTCGTTGTTAAACAAACGATAAATGTTCAAAGCATCATCGATACTTTTGTTGAAAAAAGTAAAACAGATGCGGCGTGTCGATTCATGCAACACATTGTTTTATTTGATGAATATCGTGGAAAAGGACTGGAAACGGATGAGAAAAGTCTTGCTTTCCGTATTACCTTGCAAGATACTCAAAACACGTTGCACGATGAATCAGTAGAGGCTGCAATGGCAGTATTTGTCAGCGCAGTTCAAAATAATCACGACGCAAAACTGCGTGCCTGATGCAGTCTTCCAGAGATATTATGAATCACAGTAATCCAGCCGAATTGCAGTCAGTTCTTGTTGCAGACTTAGGACGCGCAGTTCTGGCAGCGCAGGCACGTTCGCATGTCGAAAAAGAATTACCTACGCTGACCAAGGCTGAGCTTGCCGAACTACTGTTTGAGCAGGTTGGCTTAAATAAGCGCGAAGCAAAAGATATGGTCGAGACTTTTTTCGATGAGATTCGTGATGCGCTAGTGCGTGGTGAGTCTGTAAAGCTATCCGGCTTTGGTAATTTTCAGTTGCGAGATAAACCGCAGCGGCCTGGCCGCAATCCCAAGACTGGTGAAGAAATTCCTATCAGCGCCAGACGCGTAGTTACTTTTCACGCCAGTCAGAAACTCAAAACCATGGTTGATGGTTCGGTTAATGTTACTTCTGCGCGATTGGGCTAAGGTTCAAAGCCATGAACGACCGTTTAGCCAAGCCCGTGCTTGCAGCGTTGCCGCCGATACCGGCCAAGCGCTACTTCACCATAGGTGAGGTAAGCGAGCTGTGTGGCGTCAAGCCGCATGTACTGCGCTATTGGGAGCAGGAATTCACGCAGCTCAAACCAGTCAAGCGACGTGGTAACAGGCGCTATTATCAGCATCACGAGGTCTTGCTCATACGTCGCATACGCGAACTGCTATACGAGCAGGGTTTTACAATCAGTGGCGCACGTAACAAACTCGATAGCCGGATATCGCAAGAGCTGGAGCAGTCCTCAGCCCCTGTTGAGATTGCCAATATTTTCGCTGTTCGATCTGAACTAGAAAAAATACTCAGCCTGCTCAAGGCCTGATCTTTACGCCTGATTTTTCTGGCCATCTGTTTTTAGTGCCTATTCTTCAAAAGCAGCACGTATTCGGTAAAGAAATGTAACTGCCCAATACGCATATTTTATTAAAGCTATCTCTCCTTGCGTCGAATGTATAAAAGTAGCAAGGCATGACGCGATTAGCTAATTTAAAAATAAGCGAATGCGCGGCACTATTGTCAAAATTAAAATTTTTAATTTTTCACGAGATTTTTGTATTGATTTTTAACAATACTCGTTATGTTTAGCCGTATAATTTCCTTGTAGATACAAATTGACATGAAATTAAGTTATTTGTACTGGCTAGATCTTTTTAAAGTTGAAAATAATTTCAATTAAGAAATAATCAGTTTAAATTATTGATAGCACCACCAGGAGGCGCTGTTGGCA
>CAIVDH010000312.1 GCA_903904635.1 uncultured Burkholderiales bacterium
CAGTTAGGGTTTAAAAGCGTAGGAAGGAATGTCAAAATTAGCGACAAGGCCAGCATCTACGATCAGGATAAAATCGAAATTGGTGATAATTCTAGAATTGATGACTTTTGCTTAGTTTCAGGCAGAGTGGTTATTGGCAAATACTGCCATATTACTCCGATGTGCATTATCGCCGGCGGAATCCCTGGTATAACATTCGCAGATTTTTCTACATTAGCATACGGCGTAAAGGTGTTTGCTCAATCAGACGACTATTCAGGCTCTACCTTGACTAATTCGCTGATACCAAAAAAATATAAGAACGAAATCTTGCTGCCAGTCAACCTAGGAAAACATGTAATTATAGGTGCGGGGGCGATAATTTTACCTGGTGTGGACGTTGCCGAAGGTTGCGCAGTTGGCGCTATGGCCCTACTAACAAAAAGTACCCAGCCATGGGGGCTATACATAGGAAGTCCAGCAAGACGCGTTAAGGAACGTAAACGAGATTTGCTTGAACTTAAAAACCAATTTATATTAGAAATCACAAATGATTCCGTTTAACCGCCCGCCATATACCAGCAACGAAGACCGGTATGTCCTTTCCGCCATGCGCAGCGAAAAAATGTCTGGCGATGGCAAATTCGGACATCAGTGCCAAACGTGGTTTCAGGAAAAATTGGGCTGTAAGAAATCACTGCTCACGCCCTCGTGTACACAAGCGTTCGATATGGCCGCGATATTGCTTGATATTCAGCCCGACGACGAAGTCATTATGCCAAGCTTTACCTTTGTCAGCACGGCGAATGCCTTCGTGTTGCGTGGGGCCAAAATCGTATTCGTCGATATTCGTCGAGACACGATGAATATAGATGAGAAACTCATTGAGGCAGCCATAACGCCTAAGACAAGAGCCATCGCGCCCGTGCATTACGCGGGTGTAGCTTGCGAAATGGAGGCGATCATGGACATCGCCAATCGACACGGCCTATCCGTGATCGAAGATGCGGCACAAGGCATGATGTCCACTTACAAAAATCGCGCCCTAGGAACGTTTGGACAAATGGCGGCGTATAGCTTCCACGAGACAAAGAACTTCACTAGTGGCGGCGAGGGCGGCTTACTGATCATTAACGATGAGCGATACATTCAGCGAGCGGAAATTGTCCGCGAAAAGGGTACGAATCGGAGCCTTTTTTTTCGCGGCATGGTAGACAAATATTCTTGGGTGGATGTAGGTAGTAGCTATTTGCCGAGCGAGATTCAAGCTGCCTATTTATGGGGGCAGCTTGAATGGGCAGACAAGATCACACAAAGCCGCGTGGTGACCTGGAAGCATTATTACGAGGAGTTAAGTGCGCTGGCGCAAGCAGGCCGGATTGAAATACCTGAGATTCCCGCAGATTGACAACACAACGGTCACATTTTTTACCTGAAGACGAAAGACCTAAAAGAACGTACTGCCCTGCTTGCACACCTTAAATTACAAAGACTACAGAGTGGGTGCAGGTAGGGCGGTGTTTTGTGTTATACAATGTGGCTGAGAGTGCTGTGGGAGATGCCTCTGCCAGTTTGAGGGCTGACTCTTTTGACAGCACGGAAGCTGGTGGGTGCCGCCTGTGGTAGCTCTGCTGTTGGTAGTAGAGTGGCTGACAGATGCTCTGATCTTATTCTGCAGAGCACTGCAGCACCAGGCACTGCCTGGGTGTGCTTGAGCCCCTCAGCTTGTTAGCACTTGTCGTGCACTGCTGGCTACTTTGCTTGCTGCAAGCGTCTCAACTTGGCCCCCGTCTTCTCTCTCC
>CAIVDH010000313.1 GCA_903904635.1 uncultured Burkholderiales bacterium
CGCAGGCATTGTTAGCCGAGTGGCACACACGCTTTCCCGCAGCAAAGCTGGCATGGGTAGGCGGCGCCTGGGGCGAAAATGCGTTGCTGGCATTTTATGGTGATGCATCTGTTCGGGTGCTGCCTGGTGTGCCAGATGAGTTTCCCGCTACCTTAAGCCCACTGAGCGACTGGCAGAGCAAGCCCGGTTTACTGTTATGCCCACCAGTGGCCGAGCCTGCCAACGCGCAGGCTTTATGCGACAACCAGATGCAAGTATGGTTGCGCAGTAAAAATCAGCAAACATCGCCCATCATCATTACCATTACCAGACAAGGCTGGCGGTTTCCGCAAAATCGCCCGTATGAATATCATGCGTATGCAGTTCTGCCTGCGACGATAGATGGACGATGAGGCGATGCGGTTTTTTTTCTACCTTGACCAGTTGCTGGCATCGCTTTACATTCCGCTTTGTTCTGGTTAACCGAACCATACTGCACAACATTCACCATGAATATGGATAAAAATTCTTTCGCCTCACCTGATGCCGGCTTTACTGACAGCGAACCCCCTTTTCTTTTGCAGGTAAGAGCGCGCGAACGGCCGACTAATCCATTGGTAAGCTGCCTGCTGCCTGCGTTTAATGAAGAGGGCAACATCCTCCCTATGCTGCATACCTTGCATGCGCTATTTAACGCAGAAGGCCTGCGCCATGAACTCATCGTCATTGATGATGGCAGCCGCGATGGCACCGTTGAGAAAGTCATGAGCGAGATGGACAAGCTGCCCATTACGTTGTTACAGCTGTCGCGTAATTTTGGCAAGGAAGTGGCGCTGTCAGCGGGTATAGATCAGGCACTAGGTGATGTGGCTGTGCTGATAGATTGTGATTTTCAGCATCCGCCAGAAATGATTCCTTCTTTTTTGGCGCAATGGCGACGCGGCTATGACATGGTGTTTGCCATACGCTCAGATCGCAATGATGAGCCGTTCAGCAAACGCGCCATCACGCGTATTTTTTATATGCTGCTTAATTTTGGCGAGCGCAATAAAATTCCGGAAAACACCCAAGACTTTCGCGTATTAGATCGCTGCATGTTAAATGCATTAAAGAGCATGCCGGAGCGTAATCGCTTCATGAAGGGTTTATATAACTGGGTAGGCTTTACTCGCTTAGGCATGAAAGTGCGCACCGATCCGCGCCGTCATGGCAGTAGCAGTTTTAATTTTTTCAGTTTGCTGCGTCTGGGTGCAACTGGCTTAACGGCATTTTCCAATGTGCCATTACGATTATGGACAGTATTAGGCGGCACCGTCTCCGTGGCCTCGATTGCGTACGCGTTGTACATCGTGATTGAAACCCTATTGTTCGGTAATGATCAAAGCGGCTGGCCCACCATCGTTGCCGGCATCGCTTTTCTGGGTGGCATGCAACTGATGTCCATAGGCATACTGGGTGAATACATAGGGCGTATTTTTACCGAGGTCAAACAGCGGCCGGCATATTTCATCAGCCGCATCAGCAAGAGTGATGTTGATACCAATGCAGCCAATCCAGCCAATGCAGCCGATAAAACTAATACGCAGTCCGATAAAAACCCATGAAGCAGCTGTTCTGGTTTGGTGTGGTCGGTGTGACCGCCATGCTGGTTCATCTGGGCTGCGTGGCATTCATATTGGTACCAGCGGGACTTGATCCGCTAGTGGCCAATGTGCTGGCATTTTTAATCGCATTTCAAGTCAGTCATAGTGGGCATCGCAGGCTGACATTTTCTGCTTCATCACTTACGGCTCCTGCATCGCAATCGCGTTTGCGGTTTTTTGCTGTGGCACTGGGCAGCTTTGCAATAAACGAGTTGATGTATTGGGCGCTGCTGCGTTTTACTAATCTGGATTACCGGCTGGCGTTAGCGATGGTGCTGATACTGGTGTCTGCGATGACATTTTTTTTGGCGCGTAACTGGGCCTTTAGCGAACGGAGCACAACATGAGCGTGGCACAGCGCCAGCTGATTTTGTGCGCAGATGATTTTGGGCAGTCCGAGCAAATCAGCCTGGGTATTTGTACACTCATCGCGTCGGGCCGACTGACTGCGACATCGGTAATGTCTGAAGGACCTTACTGGCCAGCTGGTGCAAAGAAGCTGGCAACGCTTGCGCACGCGGCCGATATCGGTTTGCATTTGAATCTGACACATGCGTTCAACGCAGACAATACGCAAGCAGACAATAAGCAAGCATTCAGCATCAAGCAGCCTTTGCTTTACTGGCTGCTATTTTCTCAATTACGATTACTCTCACGCAGCAGACTGACGCAGATTTTTTGTCATCAGATTGATGCGTTCAGTAAGCATTTAGGCAGGCTGCCAGATTTCATCGATGGTCATCAGCATGTCCATGCCTTTCCCGTTGTACGTGATGCGCTGACGGATGCGATTGCGCTACGCTGGTCTGCCTCTGACAAAAAACCTTGGCTGCGCGCACCAGACCAGTTGATAGATGGTGGAGATGCGCCACGCAAGGCGAAGATATTACAGTTTTTATGCCGCGGATTTACTGCACATGCAACACGTCATGGCTTACGTGTGTCGCATCGTTTCGGTGGTTTGTATTCATTGCAGCCGCAAGCCGATTTTCCCACGCAAATGCAATACTGGTTGCGTACCGCACCACATGGCGCGCTTATCATGTGTCATCCGGGCGCACCTGCGGTTGATCTTGACGATCCAATTAATTGTGTGCGTAATATTGAGTTTGACTATCTTGCCAGTAGTAGATTTTTGCAAGATTGCCATGAGGCTGGCGTGCAATTAACACGTTTTGATAGGCACTCTTAATTTATTTTTTTGCAAACACGCATCGATCTTTGCGCCTTAACAGTGCATCCAAAAGATAATTTTTCATATAATTTGCACAACTGATACTGCATTAAGCATTTTATTGAAACCCGCATCAAAGCTTGTCTTTCCATCTACAAACGTCGCTTTTCAACAGCTTTATCCACAGCTTCTGTGGGTAACTACTGATGCAAATTTCCTATTCATTTTTTTGTTACTCCAGAAATGCTACTTATGCGTGCATCGCGTTCATTGCGAATTGCTATCGCAATTTGCTCTGCATCCAGCCCTAGTGTTTGTAAAACAAATGCCGACAGTTGCAAGCCAGTTTCCAATGCTTCCGGTGTAACCAGATTTGCACCAGCCTCTTGCAAAACGCGCGCATGATGTTCATCGCGTGCACGCGCAAACAAAGGAACGCTGCAAAATTCGCGGCGTATAGCGCGCACCGCATGCAAGGTGGCATCGGCATGATCCATAGTCAAAACAATGGCTGCTGCCTGATTTGCATGCACGCGATGCAGTAACTCTGGCCGGCTGACATCACCAAAATAAACGGGCTGTCCCAATGGATGACAACGCGTAGAGCGATGCATATTATTTTCTATTGCGACATAAGGCAGGCCCTGATCCGTTAATATTTTTGCCAGTAACTGACCGATGCGACCGAAGCCCACAATAATGACATGGCCTTGCATCAGCGTAGGCCGGGCATGCGTCAATGCGGCCGATATTTCCGCGTGCACGTTTTTCCGCTCGCACCAATTGGCCAGCGCATGCCCGCCCTTGGAAAATAAAGGCGTGGCAAACATCGATAAGGCCACCACCAGTAACAAAAAATGCCCCAGCTCAGGCGTAAATAAATGACGGGCGACGGCGTCGCTGGTGACGATGAAGGCAAATTCACCGCCTTGCCCCATCAACAAGCCAGCCTCAATTGCCCGCCCCCATGAAAAGCGTGCAATCTTCATCACACCAGCAATCACCACGGTCTTGATTAAAAAAAGCCCGACTACAGCAAGCAATAACAAGAGCGGCGTTGTCATCACGGCGCGCATATCCGTCTGCATGCCGACCGACATAAAAAATACGCCCAGCAACAAGCTCTTGAAAGGTTCTATCGTCACTTCAACTTCATGCCGGAATTCAGTTTCCGCCAGCAGCAGCCCCGCCAGAAACGCACCCAGGGCCATAGACAGACCCACATAGGAAGTCAGGCCAGCAATACCCAACGTAGAGAGTAGCGTCAGCGCCATGAAGGTGGCTGGCTGACGCTGATGCGCCAGTGCTTTGAATAACGGTCGGATTACTCGCCTTCCCAGCACATAAATCAATGCAATGGCACCTACTGATTTAATCAGCACCAGCCCCATTACCGGCAAAATTTGACTCGACTCGCCTCTGGCCAGCACATCAACCAAAATTATGATGGGCACCACGGCGAGATCTTGCAGCATCAGTATAGAAAAATTTGCCTGACCAACAGGCGTATCAAGCAAGTGCCGCTCCTGCATGAGTTGCATCACCACCGCAGTGGAAGATAAAGCCAGAATCAAGCCTATGAGTAAAGCTGCTTTGGGCGTATTGCCAAATGCCGCCGCAATACAGCCTATGACGATAGCCGAGACCAGCAATTGCACTATGCCTGCGCCAAACACCCAACGGCGTAGCGCCCACAATCGTTCAGCAGAGAGTTCCAGGCCGATCATGAACATCAGGAACAACACGCCCAGCTCGCCAAGTGCAACCGTGCCCTCGATGCGCATGAAAGTAAAATTTGAAAGCCATGGCACATGTCCTGCCCACAACCACAGACCAAATGGACCAAGCAGCACACCGACTGCGAGAAAACCGAGTATCTGATTGACCCGGTAGCGCTGTAACAGCGGAATCAGAATGCCAGCTAAAGCCAGGAAAAGCAGCGTCTCGCGCAGATAGGGCAAACTTTGTTGATGCGGCATGGTGCGTAATACTTTATTAAGTAAGAATTTCATTTTAGTGCAGCCATAAGCATAGGCTCTGTCTTACTCGTATAATTCCCGATTTATTTCCCACCAGAATCTTTTATGAGATCCCTAATCGTTACTGCCATGTTGGCTATGCTTACCTGTTCTGCAGAAGCACAAATAAGATTATTTGGCGGTCAACCGCAAATGGTTTATGAAGTTGAACATGAAAAAGAGGCAGACCAAAGTAGTCGGGGTAATACGGTAACGATTTATCCGGGTATAAATTGGAAAGATGGCTGGATCAATGTTTTTGAATTACAGCTTAGCCGCGAACGCGAAGTTGACACCGCAACTGATGGATCAACCGAGCGCAGCAATATCAATACCTTTGGTGCACGTGTTCGCAAAAATGTGCATTTCACAGAAAACTTTGGCGGGTTTTTTCGTACACTGC
>CAIVDH010000314.1 GCA_903904635.1 uncultured Burkholderiales bacterium
ATCATTTCGCTGTCATAGATGCAAAGACGCGAGATGAATTTGAGACCATTTGCATCGCGCCGGATGCGGTCGAGATAGCGGCCTACGTTGAAGACGGTTGATTCACCGGAGAGCTTGGTGCGAAAGACGGCGTAGTTTGCTTCGGCGACGATGATGCCGTCTTGGTCTTCACGTATGAAAGGCAAGCCGACGACATGACGCTGATAATAAGGATCGTGATACAGCGTTTCATGTATGCCATAGACACGGTCTTTCAGCATATTTTTGGAGAGCAGCGCAAGGGTGCAAAGCGGGAAGCCGCGTTCGTAGTTTTCGCGCGGCTGAATTTTGTATTCGCAATCGTCCACAAAAAATTCTACCCACTGATCCCACTGTGCGCTGTCAACTGCGGCAGCGTAGTGGCTGTAGAGATTAACCAGCTCTAAAAAAGTTTGGCTGTCGGTCATCATATCCCCATCACTTTGCGCCAGTAGTTGTACATGCCCCGGATCAGGGTTTCGGTCACCATGTGGTCGGTGTTTTCACAGGTAGTGCCGCCGAGTTCGGCAACGGCGCGGTGCGATGGTTTTTGTTCAAAGCCGAATTGCGAGAGCTCGATGACTTCACCATCGTCAGCCGATACAAAACCAGCCGGACCAAACAGGTTGGCTTGTATCAGGCGGCGCTCGGTCATTTCGGGCGTGTCGTCTTCAAATCCGAAGTGGGTCCAGACGAAATCGAATGAGCCATGTCCGTTGGGCTGTATATGGCGGGTTGATACGCTATTGACTTGCTGCTGGAAGATCACACTAGGGAAGATGGTCAGCATCACGGCGGTGGGGCCGTTCCACCAAGGCTCGGGCACGATGTCGATTAAGCGCTTGTCGAGTATTTCCATGTTTTCTTTGAAGCTGGTCACGCCCTGCGTGACTTCGTCTTTACTTCCGCCGGTGCCGCGTGTGGAAATCATCGCAGCGTGACGGAAATGCGCATCCATTTTCAGTTCGGATTTATTGTCTGCGCGCCAGAGCCCGTAGGTGACGAACCAGGTATGCAGCAGACCCGGGTGATACGGGTCTTTGATGTTTTCCTGCATGAGCTTCCAGTTGCCCGGAATGCGCTGGCGGTTGTAACCCAAAATAGTGAGCTTACGGCCGCTGAAGAGGCGGTCGAAGTAGGCCAGAATTTCAGGGCCTATGTAATCTTCAAAAGATTCCACATCATGATCGAAGGACGCAAAAACGACGCCGCCACGGGTGGCGACTTTTAATTTCGTCAGGCCATGGTCTTCGGTTTTGAATTCTTTGGGCATGCCGCCGTTGACCTTGCCGTCTTGTTTGACACCACGGCGAAACGGTACGCCTTGCAGATCACCTTTGAGTGAATAATTCCATTGGTGATAAGGGCAGACGAGTTCTTTCTTGTTGCCATGTCGCTCGCGGCAAAATTGCATGCCGCGATGCGCGCAAACGTTTTCTATGACGTTGATGTTGCCGTCCATATCGCGTGTCATGACGACGGAGCGTTCGCCGATGACGGTGCGCTTGAAGTCACCCGGATTGGGCACTTCAGCTTCCAGGCCGACGTAGCTCCAGTGATTTTTATAGAACAGACGCTCGAGCTCTTTTTTATAGATGGCTTCGTCGGTGTAGGCCCAGAAAGGAATGCGGCTGGTGCCATTACCTTCCCATACATGCGTGTCCATGGTGTTCTCCTTCGTTTTTTTCTTCGTATGGATTACTTGGCCACGCGCACGATGATGTCTGTCAGTCCATCGATATGGCCGTGCATCACATCGCCGGCTACGACTGCGCCCACGCCTTCGGGTGTGCCGGTCATGATGACGTCACCGGGCTCCAGTGTTTCATAGCGTGACAGATAGGCAATCGACTCGGCGACCGACCAGATCAGTTTGGTGATGTCGGATGATTGACGATGCTGGCCGTTGACGGTCAGTGAAATCGTGGCGGATGCGGGATGCCCGATTTTGGCGGCGGTGTGTATAGGACCTATAGGTGCAGATTGCGTGAAGGACTTGCCGAATTCCCAGGGACGTCCTTTGTCGCGCGCGTCGAGTTGCAGATCGCGGCGCGTCATATCCAAACCAACGGCATAGCCGTGTACGTGTGTTAGTGCTTGCTCAAGCGGGATGTCTTTGCCACCCTTGCCTATGGTGACAACGAGTTCGATCTCATGATGGAAGTTGGCCGTCATCGGTGGATACGGAATCTCGATGGGAGTTTCACTGGCCTGCACCACGGCGCATGCCGGTTTCATGAAAAAGAATGGCGCTTCGCGTTCCGGATCTTTGCCCATTTCGCGCGCATGGGCGGCGTAGTTGCGACCGACGCAATAGACGCGGTTGACCGGGAAGGCTTCATCGCTGCCAGCGATGGCTAGGGTATAAATCGGTGCGACGGGAACGGCGTATTTCATAAGGATTCCTGTAAATAAAAAATAGCGTGATCAGAGACGGGCTTCGCGCCAGAGCCCGAGTGATTGCAGCATGGGGCGGTCGGAAAAACTAAATAGCGTGGTTTCGCGCTTGGCTAAAAATTTTAGTGTCTGCCACGATGGCACGACAAAAATATCATCGCGTTGCAGCGTCCATTCAACCTCGCCGACTGCAACGGTGGCTTCGCCTTCCTGGCACACATAAACAGTGCCATCTGTACTGCGATAAGGGCGGGTTTCGAAGCCGGCCGACAGGCGCTGGGTAAAGGCACCTATGGTTGGCATAGGTGAGGCGCCGGTGGCAGGATTGACATAGCGCAGCTTGTGGCCGAAATGCGGATCGGGCTGGCCGAGTGCAATCATGTTCAGCGATTCCATAGCGCGGCTATACGGGTAGACAAATACGCGCGCCGGCTCTGAGGGCGTTTGATAAAAATCGACTGGCAGCATGTTGTTGCCATAGCGTGCCAGTGCATCGCCTTCGGGGCGGTCGCTGTTTTGCGATGCGCTCTGGCCGTGTTCGGCAAAGCCTGCATCGAAGAAACGCACGGTTGGAATATCCAGACCATCAAGCCAGACCACCGGCTGCTCACCGAGGTTGCCGTGATCATGAAACGTCCAGGAAGGCGTGATGATGAAATCACCGCGACGCATGGTCGTGCGTTCGCCATTGACTGCGGTGTACGCGCCTTCGCCATCGATCACCAGTCGTAGCGCAGATTGTGTGTGGCGATGCGCTGGTGCGACTTCGCCCGGCAGGATGAGCTGTAAGCCGGCATACAAAGATTGCGTGATGGCCGACTGTCCCTGCAGGCCGGGGTTTTCGAGTATGAGTACACGGCGCTCGGCTTGCTCAGCTGTGATCAAGCGGCCAGCTTCCATGACTTGATCGCGCAGTTCGGCATAGCGCCATAGCGCGGCCTGTGCGGGACTATTGGGTGACTTCGGTACCAGCGCGCCCAGCACTTCCCATAGCGGGGTCATATGATTTTTTGCGATGCGGTCGTAATAATGTTGTCGCGCATTGCCTAGCTGTGTGGCCTCGGGGGCGATCAATTTGTTGTGCATGATGTCTCCGTTTTCAGGTTGCGCTTGCATAGAAGGCGTCGGCATAGACGTGTTGTTGGTTAATGCCGCGTTGCCTTACTAAAGCAGCTGTCGCTTCGACCATAGGTGGTGCGCCGCAGATGTAGGCACGCCAGCCATCGAAATTTGAAATGTCTTGTGCGATGGCATCGGTTACGAGGCCAGTGCGCAGGCCTGTGCTTATTTGTTGATGTATTTTTTTGTGTAATGCCGATCCGTTGTTTTCATCAGTCGTCGCAACGACGTGGATTTTCATGCTTGGTAGCGCTTGCTGCAGTGCTTGTAGCTGCGCCAGTCCGTAGATGTCACGCGGTGAGCGCACGCCGAAGTACAGGTGCAGAGGATTGTGCATACCAGCCAGAATGACGCCGCGAATGATGGACAAGATAGGCGCGAGCCCTGTTCCGCCGGCCACGCAGAGCATGGGGCCTGCATGGCGATGGCGCAGATAGGCGGTGCCTAGCGGACCGCTGACGCGTACTGCATCGCCGATTTTTAATGCATTGAATAAGTAGCCGCTCACGCGTCCATCTGGCACGAGGCGTACATGGAATTCGAGTTCTTCGTCAGTACAGAGCCCCGCCATGGAATACGGGCGGATATGCTCGGGCGTGAACTGCAGCATGGCGTACTGGCCGGCAGAGAACGACAGCGGCTTGGCGGGTCGCATGCGAATGATTTTGATGTCGTGCGTGGCATTGTCAATGGCGGTGATGGTGGCTTTGATGATGCGCGCGGGATGCGTGACGATTTCGTCAGGCTCAGGAATTTCAATTGCACAGCTCTCGGTCAAGACGCTGGTGCAGGCGAGTACGTATTCACCTTCGTCGGGATTGGTGATCTTTGCCTCGCGACCCGTGTCGAGCAGATTGCCGCTGATGATTTTGCAGCGACAGGTGCCGCAACGGCCGGCCATGCAGCTATAGGAAATCGGTACGTCATTGGCGCGCAAAGTGTCGAGCAGGTTTGCGCCTGGTGAGACTTGTAGTACGCGATTGTGTGGTTGAACGACGAGTTCCATGGTTTTTTTATGTGTTCTGGTTGGAAACTGGAGGCGAGTATAGAAGGCAGACTAAAATTAAGATATAGAATTACCTGAATTAACTAAATTCATATTTTGAATAATGCCTATATGAACCTCAAGGATATAGACCTCAATCTGCTCGTTATATTTCAGCAGCTTTTACAAGAGCGCCGGGTATCGGCTGTCGCCGTTAATCTGGGTTTGTCGCAGCCGACGGTAAGCCATGCGCTGAACCGATTGCGGCTGCAATTGGGGGATGAACTTTTTTTGCGAACATCTAAAGGTATGGAGCCAACTGCCTATGCAATGCAACTGGCTGAGCCTATAGGCTACGCGCTGTCGGCGATTGAAGAAACGCTGAACCAGCGTACTCGTTTCGATCCGGCCAGCAGTGATCGCAAGTTCAGTGTTGGCATGAGTGATATTGGCGAGATTTACTTCTTGCCTAAGCTAATGGAGATGCTGGCAAAGGCGGCGCCCGGGATTTCGCTGAGCACGATACGCACAACCGGCGAGACGCTGGCAGACGATATGGAAGCGGGACGGGTGGATTTGGCTATCGGTTGGTTGCCGCATCTGAAATCAGGATTTTTTCAGCGCCGGCTTTTTGTTCAGGATCATGTGTGCATGTTTAGGCGCGGCCACAAACTGGATAAGAAATCACCACTAACACAGCCGCAGTTTGAGGCTGCTGAGCATGTGCTGGTGTCAGCTGCAGGAACGGGGCACGCTACGGTGGATAAATCGATAGAGAGGCTGGGTGTGAAGCGTCATGTGGTGCTGACGGTGCCGCATTTTGTGGCGGTTGGTCACATACTATCTGCCACTGATATGGTTGCAACGGTGCCCGAGCGATTTGCGCGCCATTGTGTTGATCCGTTCAATTTGCGTTATGTGAACTTGCCGCTAAAGCTGCCCGAGATAGGTGTGAATCTTTTCTGGCATTCGCGTTTTCAT
This sequence comes from uncultured Burkholderiales bacterium, assembly GCA_903904635.1. Taxonomy (GTDB): domain Bacteria; phylum Pseudomonadota; class Gammaproteobacteria; order Burkholderiales; family Burkholderiaceae_D; genus Pernthalerella. Next base: position 5,501 of record CAIVDH010000314.1, read on the forward strand.
AAGGAGCCGGGCAATCAATGGTTGCGGGGACAGGTGTTTGATAGTTTTAATGATTGACGGTAATCGGTGTGCGACGAATACAAAATAAAAAAGCCCGGTTCTGTGTAAAACAGAACCGGGCCTTACTTGATAACTTATCGCGGGATTTGCATCCCGCGCATTATCAATTATTGATTTGCTGCTTTAGCCATTTCAGCATCAGCTTTTTCACGAGCGATTTCTTTGTTCATCATGTCAGCTTTCATCTCATAAACCAAAGATTTGGCTTCATTGCTTATTACAATGGTTTCGTCCATTTTGCCGCGCAGAGCTGCTGCTGCTTGGCGAGCAGCTGCAGCCATGCTGGCTGAATCATAAGAAGCAACTTCGGCTCTTTTTGATGCAACGAGTGCTGCATCGAGAACTGCTTTCTGCGCTTCCAATACTGCCAGAGCATCTTTGCTTGTTCCTACAGCTGCTTCTGAATGTGCAAGTGCATCTTTGCTGGTACCGACAGCTGCATCTGCAGTTGTATTGGCTTCATCTGCGCGCTGAGCTGCGGTTTTGGAAGTGGTATCAGAATTGTTAGCAGTAGCAACTGCTTCTTGTGCTGTAGTTACTGCTGATTGTGCTGTGCTGGCAGCAGCTTGTGATGTAGCGTTTGCTTCTTTAGAAGTCTTTACAGCTGAATCGGCGGCTTCTGATGCACCTTGCGAAATACGCAAAGCTTTTTCTGAAAGCGCTTTGATTTCTGCGAATTGAGCTTCTACACTTCCCTGCATAACTGACATGTCTTTGTTAGTGGCGCAGCCTGTTGCCAAAGCTGACAGTATGACTACCAGAGAAAATCCGCCAAGTCGGCCCAAAGTTTGTTTCATTTTGCTATCTCCCAAAAGACAAAGAACACTGAATTAGATAAGAATTTAATTGCACGGATAATATTATTCGAACACAAGTCGTAATTTACCTTGTTGCGTGCAGACAATAGTATAAAACCTTAAATCAATCAATGCTTTTGTGCAATTAGTTACTGCAGAGCTAATATTTTTTGGTGTTATGTGAATTTAACAATTTTGTAAGTGTGGGAAAAAACGGTGTGGCGGCTAGGAATACTTTCAACTTGTGCTGGTGTCTTGGCTCTAGCACGGA
>CAIVDH010000315.1 GCA_903904635.1 uncultured Burkholderiales bacterium
GCCGGGTTTTTTGTTATTTTTCTTGCAGGCTTGTCATGGCGCTTAATAATAGGTCTGGGAATTACTGGTCTGGCCAGTCTGCCTATGGTCTGGGGCATGCTGCATGAATATCAGCGCAATCGGGTCATGACCTTGCTGGATCCGACCTCAGACCCGTTGGGTAAAGGTTTTCACATCATTCAATCGACCATTGCCATAGGCTCGGGTGGCCTAATAGGCAAGGGCTGGCTGAATGGCACGCAGTCGCATCTGGAATTTATTCCGGAGCGAACCACGGATTTTATTTTTGCCGTGTTCTCCGAAGAGTTCGGCTTGCTTGGTAATGGCGTACTGCTGGTTTTCTATCTGCTACTGATAGGACGCGGCTTGATTATCTCGGCAAATGCGCCAACATTGTTTTCACGCTTGCTCGCCGGTGCGCTGACGCTGTCTATTTTTACCTATGCCTTTGTCAACATGGGTATGGTCAGCGGTATCTTGCCTGTGGTTGGTGTGCCATTGCCATTTATGAGTTACGGCGGCACGGCATTTGCAACACTCAGCCTAGGTATTGGTATCTTGATGAGTATTCAGCGTAATCGCAAACTGGTGCAGACCTGATTTTATGATGCGCGCTACAGTAATTAATTTTGCTCATATACGCATTTTTATTTGCGCAGGATTTCTGCTACTGATCATCAGCGGGTGTACGACCGTTGATCTTGGGCAGCGTGATATTGAAGATCGCACAACTAAGCCAGATGCAAACGCATCAGCAAAAACATCTTCAAACGTATCTTCAAACACATCACCCAACGCATCTGCAAAACCTTCCAGTCCTGCCCTGGCGCAGAAAAACCGGGGCGGCTATTATCGTGATGATGGCCCTGATGCACAGATACCCGAGGGCCTGCTAGAGACACCTGATGCAGAGCCGCGGGTGGAGCCATACGCCCGTGGGCCTAGTCGCCCATATGCGGTGTTTGGAAAAAACTATATCCCTATCACCGATAATCGTCCTTTTGTGCAGCAGGGCATAGGCAGTTGGTATGGGAAAAAATTTCATGGCCAGCGCACAGCATCCGGTGAAATTTACGATATGTACAAAATGACTGCAGCGCATCCGACGCTGCCGCTGCCCAGTTATGCGCGCATAACAAATCTGCGCAATGGCAAGCAAGTGACTGTGCGTATAAATGACCGCGGACCATTTCATTCCGAACGCATTATAGATTTGTCTTATACCGCTGCATTAAAGCTAGGCTATATCGGTAACGGCAGTAGTGAATTGCAAGTTGAGCGCTTATTGCCAGAAGAGATAGCGCGCATCAATGCAGAAAAAAATAGCAGAACAGCTGCTCCGGTGAATGTCGCTCAGGAAGAAGATGCAATCGGGCGCATTGCCGCTTCGGGCAGTTCAGCGCGCGTGGCAGCAGATTCGGGTGGATATTATTTGCAATTTGGCGCTTATGCGCAAATACAAAATGCGCAGGTTGCATTGGATAGGCTCTTACCTGCCTGGCCGCAGGATTTGCCGTTGCCATCGCTATTGCAGGAACAAGGTTTGTATAGACTGCGATCCGGACCATTTCCGGGTCGCGAAGAAGCGAGCAAGGCCGCCGGCACATTACAGTCAGCATCGCAAATAGTATCAACTGTCGTACAAAAATAATGCCTTGCCGGTCGGTTAATAATGGCAATCAATTCAATTAGTCCAAGAGGCTAATTCGTATCGGTATCGTGTTGACTAAAATTTAGTGCCATCTGATATAACGTATTTTTCTTTTCTCCGGTAATGCGTGCAGCCAGATTAGCTGCCTGACTAACCGAACATTCTTCTAACAAGATTTTTAAAATGCGCTCAACTTCTATTGCACCAGATTCAGATGATGGAGGCGCGCCTTCAACGAGCAGCACAAATTCACCGCGCTGATGATGTGCATCTGCTGCCAGCCACGCGCAAGCTTCACCAAGTGTGCAGCGATGAACCTGTTCAAATAATTTAGTCAATTCTCGGGCGAAAACGATTTTGCGATCTGGTCCATAAGATTCTAGTAGTGCGTTAACTGACTCGAGAATTCTGTGTGGCGCCTCGTAGAAAACCAGCGTTGCTTTTAGCTGTGCTAACTCCGTTAGTACCGTGTCACGCTGCCGGGCTTTGGATGGCAGAAATCCGGCGAAATAAAATTGGTCTGACAGCAGCCCACTGGCAGATAAGGCCGTTGCCACTGCGGATGCGCCGGGTATGGGAATAACCTGCAGGCCAGCTTGTAATACTGCATGGACAATGCGCGCACCTGGATCTGAAATGCCTGGCGTACCAGCATCGGACACCAGAGCGATACGCTCCTGGTTTTGCAGGCGCTGAATAATTTTTTCAGCAACCTCCTGCTCATTATGCTGATGTGCGGCAAACAGACTTTTTTCTATGCCGTAACGTTTCAATAGCTGGGCAGTGTTACGCGTATCTTCGCAGGCGATAGCGTCAACCATGCCCAGAATTTTCAGAGACCTGAGACTAATGTCAGTAATATTTCCTATAGGCGTAGCCAATACATATAATGCCGCGTGCGGAAAATTCTGGCTGTCGAGTTCTTCAGCCAGTTTTACTGCGCTAGTAACAAGTGGGTGGGACAAGGGCTCTGTCATCTGGAGAAATGGTGATGTCAACAATAAGGGGCAGCATGGTTTTCAGAGCAATCAGGCTGGTACGCATTGTACAGAATGACTTCTGGCCATGGATGGCTGCAAATGCCTAAGTCGCTGCAGCCAGATCGCAAACAGGCATTACAGCGCGGTTCAGCGGCTGAGGCGCGCGCGTTAGATTATTTGCAGCAGCAAGGGCTGAGTTTGATAGAGCAAAATTTTTCATGTCGTTGGGGAGAGATTGATCTGATCATGCGCGAAGTACAAACCCTGGTTTTTGTGGAAGTCCGTCAGCGCAGCAGCAAGTTATTTGGCGGCGCAGCGGCTAGTGTCGGTGCTGGCAAACAAGCCCGTATGTGGCACACGGCCGAGTATTATTTGCAGTCTAAGGGTCTGGCAGCTGGCCGCATGCCACCATGCCGTTTTGATTTGATTGCCATAGATGGTGAGCAGCTGTCATGGATTAAGGACATCATCAGCCACTAAGCGGCTGGTGAAATAAGCGTTTAATGTTTCCTTCAATGCCATCCACATAAGATTTATAATCCAGATTACGATGAGCAAGCAACGCATACTCGGCCATTTTCATGAAAGTGCCGAATTAAAAATACAGGCCGCAGAACGGCTCTCACAGCCAGTTTCGCAGGCTGCAGGGCTAATGTTTGCAGCACTATCCAATGGCAACCGCATTCTTGCCTGTGGCAATGGCGGCTCGGCTGCAATTTCCCAGTACTTTGCAGCTGCCCTGATAGGCTGTTTTGAGCGTGAGCGGCTGCCATTGCCGGCTATGGCGCTGGCTATGGATACGTCTATGCTCAGCTCGCTGGGAAATGATTACAGTTTTACTGAAATTTATGCGAGGCAGGTACAGGCTTTTGGTCAGTCGGGTGATGTATTGCTGGTGATCTCGAGCACAGATAGTTGCCCTAATGTGAACGCAGCCATTGAAGCTGCGCTGGAACGTGATATGCGTATCGTTGCGCTCACAGGTGAAAACGCCATGAGCATGACAGCGATGCTGACTGACACCGATATCCATATTTGCGTGCCACATGATCGCGTGGCACGGCTACATGAAATGCATTTATTAATTATAAATTGTCTTTGTGACGGTATTGATGTCGCACTTTTTGGAGGAGATGCAGAATGAAATTTTCTACGCTAGCGCCAACATCCTGGGCTTTGAAATTAACATCGCAACGACGTTTGTATTTGCAACGTCCGTTATTGGCCGTGACGCTATGCGCTACGGTAGCGTTGAGTTTGCAGGCCTGTGTCGGCTTGGTGGTTGGCGGTGCAGTCATGAGCACCGTGGCTGCGACGGATCGTCGCACTCTGGGCGCGCAGACAGATGATGCGGCTATCGTACTCAAGGCCAGCGGTCGTGCAGCAAAAATTACTGGCGATCAGGGCCGCGTTGCGGCAACGAGCTTTAATCACAAGGTCTTATTGACGGGTGAAGTTAAAGACGAAAAAATGAAGAAAGAAGTTGAGGCGCAGATCGTCACTATCGATGGCGTGACTTCTGTTGAAAATGATCTGACGGTGGCGCCGGTTTCGAGCTTCGGCGCTCGTTCCAGTGATCTTTTAATAACCGGGAAAGTCAAAGCTGCCATCATTGATACCAAAGACATTTATGTGAATGCAATCAAGGTGCACACAGACCGCGGTGTTGTTTATCTGATGGGTCGTGTTACCCAGCGTGAAGCGAAATTGACGGCAGAAGTTGCCCGTAATGCGGCAAGTGGCATCAAGAAAGTGGTAAAGCTGTTTGAATATATCAGTGATCAAGAGCTTAAAGATCTGGCCTCTAAGCCAGTGGCCGCAGATGGTAAGGCAGAAGAAGACAAAGCAGCAAATAAATAATTACGAGTGTGCCGCGCACTTACCGGCGCGGTATTTTTTACGGGGACAGATACCACATGCGTGTACACGCTACCCTCGTTTTTAATTTTTAATACTTACTTTATGAGTCAAAAAAAATCACGATATGCACCTGGGCTGACGCTGATACAGATTATGCTTTTACTGGCAGTGTTGGGCATAGTGCTTTATCTGGCGCTGTCATACTTTAAGAAAGAGCCAGCGCCTGCAGTAACATTCAAAACGATTTCCGGCGAACAGATTACGTCAGCATCCTTGCGTGGAAAAGTAGTCCTGGTAAATTTTTGGGCAACCAGTTGCAACAGCTGTGTGCAGGAAATGCCGCAAATGGTGGAGACCTACAATAAATACAAAGACCGTGGTCTGGAATTTGTGGCCGTAGCGATGCATTATGATCCGCCGAATTATGTGCTCAATTATGCACAGACACGGCAGCTTCCATTCAAAGTGGCGCTTGATACAGATGGCGCAGTGGCCAAATCATTTGGTGATGTGGCACTGACGCCAACGACTTTTCTGATCGATAAAGATGGGCTGATACTTAAGCGCTATGTCGGCATTCCAGAGTTTTCAGCTTTACATGAAATGCTGGAAGCCGCGCTACCTGCCTAAATCAATTCTTGATTTTTGAGAGTATGGTTTTGCATGCTTCAGCAAATTTTTTGATGTGATCAATCAATGACACTGGGTTCCGGCCTGCGCCGGAACGACTGTGGTGATTGACGCAGTTCCCACACACCGAACGTCATTCCGGCGCATGCCCACTACTGTCCGGAACAATTTAAAGGCAATCGGCGGAAACGGTTGCAGACCCTGGCGATTCGGGATCTAACCCAGAATGTCAACTCACCGCCGAGGCC
>CAIVDH010000316.1 GCA_903904635.1 uncultured Burkholderiales bacterium
CAGTACAGTCAGCGTAAATATAAAGACGCTTGCATGCTCATGAAAACTCACAGTAGCTTGCAGTTTTGATGTGAATGCAATGATCTTAACTATCGACCTGATATTTTAATAACATGCGCGACCCACACTATTTTTAACGTCAACATGAGGCATTTGGTTTTTTTTCTGTTGTTGCATTTATTTCCAGTCTCGGGATGGGCAACCACACCTGTACCAAATGTCAGCCATGCTTATTTTTATGACCCGCAAAGCGCAACCTCCATTGACGCTGTCCATGAAAATAATTTCACACCCTACAAAGATGAACTAAACCTTGGCTTTAAAAATGGCACCATTTGGGTACGCCTCGACATAACCTCTACTGATGTGTCACAAGCAATATCAAATACGGAAATAAAGCCAGTCAGCCCATTAATAATTCGAGCCGGTCCACATTATTTAGATGAAATAACGTTCTATGAAAAACTGGACGGAAAATGGTCAGGCACGACCGTTGGCGATTTATTTCCGAACCCATCAGCACAGTGTATCGATGACTTCCATTGCTACACTCTGCAGGGCAGCCAACAACAAGCGCAGACTATTTATCTGAAAATTAAAAGCACAGGCGTGCTAACTTTAGAGTTAGAAGTTAAGCCATATGATGCCTTAATCTTCAGCGCGCTCAAGCGGGTCAGGCAAACCAGTATTTCTCTGACTGCAGCCTTTGCGTTGTTGGTCATGGGGCTGATATTTTATTTCAGATACCGGTCTAAGTTGTTGCATATTTTTTGCTGGTTTCAGGTATCAATCATTTTATTTATCTGCGCGAGAAATGGCATCCTTGCCCAGTTACTACCTAATTGGCCGGTTACATTCATTGATAACTGTGGGCATATTATTTTCTCCCTGAGAGTTTTTCTGCACGCAGCGCTGGGTCGGGAATTTATTTCGGCTTACCAAACAACCAGCCTCTACAAAAAACTAAGCGCAGTTGTGTTTATGCTTTGCGGTTTGTCTGTCATACCTATCGTACTAGGCTTTACAAATTTTGCATTAATATTGAATACATCAATTTTTCTTTGTATTCCATTAGTACAAATTTATGGCACTAACAGTACACCTGATATACCCAAGAGTTTGAGAATCATACTGCTGATTGCTTATACACTTTTTTTTACACTAGTCGCATTAGGCTTACTTCACAGCACAGATCTGATACCAAAGGGACTTAACCTGATTAGCATGCGCGGCATCGCTGATATGCGACTAAATGGTATCGTCACCAGCTTTTTTGTTTTCTGGATTATTTTACTGGAACAAAATAACCGCGACAAAATCAAGGCCAACGATATTATTAAACTGCGTCTCGATGCAGCGCAAGCCCAGGCAAATCAAGAAAAGCTTAATGATCGCAATACCTTAATTGACATGCTCACGCATGAATTAAAAAACCCGCTGGGCACCATTACCTTTGCCGCGACGTCAGTCAAACGTAAATTACTCAACGATAAAGACTCATTGCAGCGATTCAAGCATATTGATCTTTGCATTACCCGCATGAATAAGCTCATAGAGCATGTTGCGCGCTCCAGCAAAATTGATCGCTTACATGAACTAGGTCCAGTTGAAAACATACCTGCTGCGGCACTCATGCATGACCTGATTGAAGAATACGCTGACGACCAACGATTTATTCTGCAAATAGAAGATGACCTGACATTCCGGGCAAATCGGGAAATGCTAACGGTCATTTTTGAAAATCTGATTAGCAATGCATATAAATATGCGCATGCAGCAAGCACTATCTACATCAGCATTCACTCCGAATTAACTGCAGCAGCTACTAGCGGCAATAACCAAAACCACATCTGTTTTAGCATCAGCAATACGGCAGGCGTGTTCGGGATACCCGATGAAAACAGGCTGTTTGAACGCTATTACCGACATTCCCAATCACAGGGTATTCCAGGACTAGGCATAGGTCTGAGTCTGGTAAAAGCGGCTGCACAAAAAATTGGTGCCTCCGTCAATTATCACCATGAATATGGCCTGATTATATTTACAGTAAGGGTACCAAATTGAAAACCGGTAAATCTCTTTTATCCATGCATGCGCAATTACCATCGCCATCACAATCGCAGTACGTGGTTGCGTTAGTAGAAGATGATGCATTACTCAGGCAGGAAATTGAAATTCATCTGATGAGCTATGAATTTATGGTTCACGCAGTCAATAGCGCATTGGCACTCGATGATCTGATCGCTCGTGTACCTGTTGATTTATTTATTATTGATCTGAACCTACCCGGCGAAAATGGGCTGAGTCTGTGCAAGCGACTTAGGCAATCCATGCCAGAAGCAGGCATCGTTATCATGACGGCTAAAGTCGCACTGCATGACAGACTAGCCGGTTACAGCCATGGTGGCGCCGATGTCTATCTGACCAAGCCCGTATCACCCGATGAACTGGTGCTTGTTTTACGTAATCTGGGCAGACGCGTAAAGCTGCTTGAAGCTGACGATGGCTGGTCATTAAGTTTGCGTGACCGCACCCTGAGCGGACCAGAGCCATCGCAAAAATTACGCTTAACTAACCGCGAAAAATCATTATTAATCGCCCTGATACAGGCACATGAAAACACGCTGGATTCTGTGTCACTTTGCGATCTTTGCAGTGACACAGATTCTGACGAGGTCATGTCCAAACACGCACTTGAGGAGCTCGTGGCACGGCTACGTAAAAAATTCAAAACTGCACAACCGGAGGGCTCGGAGCCTGCTATCAAGTCAGTATGGAAAGTCGGCTATCAGCTTTGTCTAAAAATAAATCTGGTTCACTAAAAAATAAATCGTGTTTTTCAAAACACTGTAACGAGACAACCATGAAAATATTTTTACAGTTGATTATTTTGACGTTAGCGAATTTCTCTCAGCTCGCTTACGCCTTAACGTCAGATGAAAAATTTTATGCCGGCGTTGAATCAGGCATACCGATCAGTTCAAATCAGGAAAGTTTATTCGCGCAAGGACTTACATCACGTTTAGGCGGAAGTGCGTCAGCCACAGAATCCGGTATGGTGCTCACTGGCAGAATTTTTGGCGGCTATAAATTGCTGGAAAATATGGATATTGAAATTGGGGTATTTCAATCTACTGAAAATTCTTTGCAATTCAACGGTGCTTCACCCCGCATAGGCAGCTATTCCGGCAATTCCCATGCCACTGTTTTTGGTGCAAATATCGCAACACTAATTAGACCCACTATTGCATCTGGTTGGCATCAAGGTTTTTTACGCTTGGGCGGACATTGGGCCCGGCTAGAGACAACCAGCACCATCACCGGCATTAATAGTACGACCACCATTAATACAGGTAGCGGCATGCTTTATGGTCTTGGCTATGATGGCTCCATTAATAAAAATACGGAC
>CAIVDH010000317.1 GCA_903904635.1 uncultured Burkholderiales bacterium
ACAAACCAGGGGAAATTATCAACTTATTGCACCAGCAAGCAACAGCGCTAGCGCTAGAGCCAGCGCCACCGATATCGGGACACCATGACACAATTCAAGTAGGCTTAATAAAAGATTAACGCACCCAATCATGCCAGATCGGCGTCAGATCAGCTGGCAGCGGCGGCAAACTTCCCAAATCGAATAAAGATTCAGCCGGTCCGTGAAAGTCAGAGCCGCGCGAAGCCAGCAGCCCACTGGATTTTGCCACTTTGGCATATTGCTGATACTGGTCAGGCGTGTGACTGCCTGTAACGACTTCTATGCCTGCGCCACCCAGCGTCTGGAAGCTATCCAGCATGGCATCAAAAGCGATTTGATCAAATGCATAACGCCCGGGATGCGCAATTACGGCACGCCCACCTGCTGCGCCTATCCAGCCCACCGCTTGCGCAAGGGTCGCCCAGCGGTGCGGCACAAAACCCGGCTTGCCTTCAATCAGAAAATGACGAAACACTTCATTGACATTCGCATGCACGCCCAGCTCAACGATATAGCGCGCAAAGTGTGTGCGCCCTATTGATTCCGGATTTTCTGCATACTTCAACGCGCCTTCGAATGCACCTGCAATACCCGCTGCGGCAAGCTGCGCGGCGATTTCTTTACCACGACCATAACGGCCACCTTTTACCGATGCCAGACCGTCTATCAATTGCTCGCTGTGTTCATCGATATTTAATCCGACGATATGCACAGTCTTACCAGCCCAGGTAATTGAAATTTCTACACCGGCTATAAATTGCAAACCGATATCAGACGCTACTGCACGCGCCTCGGCTATACCGCTGAGTTCGTCATGATCCGTTAATGCCCAGACATCCACCCCTTTTTCTTTAGCGCGCACAGCCAGTTCTGATGGCGTAAATACGCCATCAGACATTTTGGAATGACAATGAAGATCAACATTAAGCATGGATATTTTGGCTACCTAAATACGTATGACGTAAAAATCAAAAGATAATTTTACGCGTTCTGCATAAACGGACATCCGCAGAATTCAGTAGATGTCATTAGAAAAAATCTTCTATCAACACTGCCAAATCTTGCGGCTGATCATGGTGCAGCATATGACCAGCGTCTTTGATCATGGCTTTACGACAATTGGGTATGTAACTCAGACGACGATCTATTTCTGGCCTGGCCGTTTCTTTTGGGCCCATCCAGCGCCAGATATCGGTATCGTCAGCCTCAACCCATAACACGGGTGCAGTAATCGCCGCCCAGCAAGCCAGTGCTTCTTCTGTGCGATACAAAATTGCGCTGGTAATTTTATGTGCCGGGTCGCCCAGTATCTGCCATTGCCCGTTCGCATCGGGCGCTGCCCAATGACTGGCAAGAAAATCCGCGCGCTCTTTCAATAGCCGCGGATTTGTTTTCATCAGGCGCGCCGCTACCGCATCGCGGCTGGCATAAGGACGCATCACGGGCGGCTGGCTTATTTCATCCAGCCATTTTGCATAGCGCGCCGGCGCCTGTTCAGGCGTCGTGCTGGGCAAGCCGAATCCTTCCAGATTGATCAGCTTTGCCACCCGCTCTGGCCGTATGCCAGCGTACAAACTGGTGACATTGCCGCCCATACTATGACCGAGCAAATTTACAGGCTGGTCTGGCGAATAATGGGTAAGCAGCGCATCAAGATCGCCCAGATAATCGGCAAACCAATAACAATCCGCATGGGGACGCTCAGTCAGGCCAAAGCCGCGCCAGTCCGGCGCAATCACATGCCAATCTTGTTTTAAGCAATCAACCACAAACTGAAAGGAAGCACCAACATCCATCCACCCATGCAGCATGAAGATTTTTGGGGCACCGGGTGTACCCCAGTGCATGACGTGCGTGCGCAAGCCGCGCAGGGTTATAAATTCGGAGTGGGATTTTTTCATCAGAGAAGATTTAGTGCTGATCAAAGGTCAGCCTTGCCAGCAGATAAGGTCAATAGTACGATCGCGCCACCATTATACTGGAGCAAGCATGACCACACAGGCCGATCAGTACCAGCAGCTGCATGAGCAATTCCGCTGGCAAGTACCGGAAGATTTCAATATCGCCGCAGTCTGTTGCGCCCGCTGGGCAAATGATCCAGATAGGATCGCCATCTATGCCGATGATGACGTGCATGGGGACAGCATCACCACCTATGCTGAACTGCAGCGTGACGCAAATCGTTTATCCAATATGCTGCAAGGGCTGGGTGTAACGCGTGGCACGCGTGTAGCGATTGTCCTGCCACAGCGTGCTGAAGTGGCGGTGTGTCATATCGCCTGCCATCAACTGGGTGCCATCGCCATGCCCATGTCCGTACTGTTTGGTCCTGAGGCCTTGGAATACCGGCTGCAAGATAGCGGTGCTGAGATCGTCGTCGCTGATGCGACAGGTCTTGCCAACTTAAATGCCATTCGTTCAGCGTGTCCACAACTACGTCATTTCATCGCACTCGATAGTCAACAGCACGACGCCATCAACTGGACGCAAGCCATGGCCAGCGCATCGGATCAGTTTGCACCTGTTGGCACGAAAGCCCATGACCCTGCGGTGTTGATTTATACCAGCGGCACAACAGGCGCACCGAAAGGCGCGTTGATACCGCAATCAGCATTACTGGGTAACCTGACTGGCTTTGTCGCCTCACAAAACTGGTTTCCCAAAGATGATGATGTCTTCTGGTCACCTGCTGACTGGGCCTGGACTGGCGGCTTGATGGATGCCTTGCTGCCTTGCCTGTATTTTGGCCGCCCTATTGTTGCGACGCGTGTACGCTTCTCTGCAGAATCCGCATTTCGTTTAATGGAAAAATACAGTGTCACCAACAGCTTTCTGTTTCCGACTGCACTAAAAATCATGATGAAAGCCGTGCCCGCTCCGCGCCAGCATTACCAGTTAAAACTGCGTGCCATCATGAGTGCCGGAGAAGCCGTCGGTGATGCAGTGTTTGACTGGAGCCGACAAGCATTGGGTATCACCATCAATGAAATGTTTGGTCAGACAGAAATCAACTATATCGTTGGCAATAGCGCAGAAAAATGGCCCGCCAAGCCCGGTAGTATGGGACGGCCCTACCCTGGCCATCGCGTTGCCGTCATTGATGAGCAAAGCAAACAGGTAAAAGCTGGCGAAACTGGTGAAGTGGCGGTGCACCGTTGCGACAGGCATGGTCATCCTGATCCGGTATTTTTCATCGGCTACTGGAATAATGACATAGCCACGCAAGAAAAATTTAGCGGCGACTGGTGTCGCACTGGTGATTTAGCCAGCATCGATAAAGACGGCTATCTCTGGTATCAGGGGCGTGCAGATGACATGTTCAAGGCAGCCGGTTACAGAATCGGCCCCTCCGAAATTGAAAACTGCCTCGTTAAACATCCGGCTGTTGCCAATGCTGCCGTCGTACCCAAACCCGATAGTGAACGCGGCAACCTGGTTAAAGCGTTTGTTGTGCTTACAGCAGAAACAGCGCGCAGCGCTGCATCAGATGCACAATTGATTCACGATCTGCAACAGCATGTGCGCGGCATGCTCGCGCCCTATGAGTATCCGAAAGAAATCGAATTCATCGCTGCGCTGCCGATGACCACCACAGGAAAAGTGCAACGGCGCGTATTACGCTTGCTAGAAGAAGAACGCGCAGCAGGGGGCGATGTCAGTGCTCATGGCTGATTACTGAGCAAGGCCAGCTCTTGCTCAGAAAAACCGGCTGCTCTGCGTGCTTCAAGATTGAAAGGTCCGCGCAAGACTGGCGCATGAAACCTCAGGGCCAAATCAGCATAGGCTGCTACTGGTTCAAGACCGCGTACATTGCATAGCCAGCCAAACCAGCGGTTACCCGTGGCGACATGGCCAACCTCATCACGCAAAATCACATCAAGTATCGCAGCGGCGGCATGATCACCGGCCTGCGCCAGCTTGGCTCGAACTGCCGGCGTTGCGTCCAGCCCGCGTGCTTCGAGTGTGCGAGGAACGAGTGCAATACGCGCCAGCAAATCAGCAGCCGTTCTTTCTGCCATGTCCCACAAACTATTGTGCGCATGAAAATCACCATAGGCAAAACCTAACGACTGCAAATGTTTTTCCAGCAAAGAGAAATGTAATGCTTCTTCCGCTGCCACGTGCAACCAGTCTGCGTAATAATGCTCTGGCATACCCTCAAAACGCCAGATCACATCCAGCGCCAGATTGATTGCATTAAATTCTATATGCGCCAGCGCGTGAATCAATGCGGCCCTGCCTTCAACCGTGACCATGGAACGATGCTTGACCTCGCGTGGTGGAACCAATAAAGGTTTTTCAGGTCTGCCTGGCTTGAGCACATCTGCGGCAAATACCATCTGTATATCCAGAGATAGCTGATTTTGCAACCAACCATCTGATAAAGCATGCGTGCCATCCACCTTGGCGGCCACATCAGACTCAAGCAGCAATTCGCGTGCTGCACTACGCAACTCACGAACGGGGCTCAAGATTGCGGGGATAGTAAGAGAATGCATAGGCTCGGAGTTAAAATAGCGGTTGTCATCTGTTTCAATCTGTTTAAATCTGTTTCTAATCTATTTCTACGATGTTTATTACATGTTTTTAACATCAACTCCGCACATCAATCCCACATTCTAATAAAAAATCTCATGGCAATTTATCAATTAGGTCCTGATGTACCCCAGATCGATCCTAGCGCTTATGTTACCGACTCTGCCCATGTGATCGGCAAGGTCGTACTTGGCCCACATGTCAGCATCTGGTTTGGTGCTACGCTGCGCGGCGACAATGAACCGCTGACCATAGGCGAGAACAGTAATCTGCAAGAAGGATGCGTGGCGCATTCGGATATAGGCTATCCGCTCACCATAGGCAAAAACGTCACCGTCGGCCATCAGGCCATGCTCCACGGTTGCACCGTAGGCGATGGCAGCCTGATTGGTATACAGGCCGTAATACTGAATGGCGCAAAGATTGGTAAAAATTGTCTGGTAGGCGCTGGCGCGCTTGTCACTGAAGGTAAAGAGTTTCCGGATAATTCGCTCATCATAGGCTCACCGGCCAAAGCTGTTCGCACACTTTCAGAAGAACAAATCGCCGGCCTCAAAGCAAACTCTGCCAACTATGCAGAGCGCGCAACCTATTTTAAACAGCATCTCAAACGGATAGATTAATGGCCGATACGTTGCAAAAATTCATGTTCGAAAACTCATTGGTGCGCGGTGAACTGGTAGAACTATCTGATACCTGGCATCAGGTACTGGCAAGAAGCGATTACCCGGCGCCGGTCAGAACCATGCTGGGTGAAATGTTATCTGCCGTTGCACTGTTGTCGGCCAATCTGAAATTTAATGGCGCCATCATCATGCAAATTCATGGTGACGGGCCCATACAGCTACTCGTGGTGGAGTGTGATGCAGCACTCAATTTGCGCGGCATGGCCAAATTACGTGAAGATGCTGTCATTGAAGAAGATGCAACGCTACAGCAACTGGTTAATCAGCAGGGACAAGGCCGCTTTGCCATTACGCTGGACCCTAGCGACAAAATGCCGGGGCAGCAAGCGTATCAGGGCATCGTTGCGCTCGATGGAGATTCGGTTGCAACCGTGATTGAAAACTACATGATGCGCTCCGAACAGCTCGACACCCGACTATGGCTGGCGGCTGATGCCAATGTCTCACGCGGTCTGCTGCTGCAAAAGCTGCCCTCTGATGGCGGCACCGTCAGCCTGACAACCAGTGATGCCGATACATGGGATCGCAGCGTCATGCTGGCCTCTACACTGAGCAATAGCGAACTGCTCACCACCGATATCATGACCCTGCTACAGCGGTTGTATTGGGAAGAAACGGTGCGCATATTTGAACCCAGGCATCCGGAATTCAAATGTACTTGCTCACGTGAGCGGGTGGGCAATATGCTGAAAATGCTGGGGCAGCCAGAAATTGATGATGCGCTACAGGAGCTGGGACAACTAGCTGTTAACTGCGAATTTTGCGGCCAGCTTTACCGCTTCGATAAAGTCGATTGCGTGCAGCTATTTGCGACTGAACCAGTTGCGGTGGCAATCAAGCCGCCGGGGCAACAACAGCATTAATTTTGTTTTGAGGAAGGTGGCGCAGTTGGTAAAACACCACGCGTCACTTTTTTACTGTCTGGTTGCAAAATCTGAACAAAGGTTTCATCTTCCTTGATCATGCCGAGCTCAAAGCGCGCCAGCTCTTCGACTGCACCCGTACCATCTTTCAGATCTGCGACTTCAGAGGCCAACTTGTCGTTGCGTATTTTTTGAATCTGCTCTTTTGCCAATTCGACATCAAGCTCAACAGACAATGCGCGCACGCGCAGCCAGCCGCCCTTCCCCAGCCACAAAGGGTACTGGATCAAAACAAGCATCGCTGTCAGACAGATCAAAATCAGGCGCAAAGTTTTTTATCCTTGGCATCAGGCCGGACGCATGTCCGGCCGTACTCAACTATTTGCTTATTTATTTACGTATTTTTTTATCTATTTATTCAGATATTACTTCAGATTATAAAAAGCGCTGCGACCAGGGTAGCTGGCAATGTCACCCAGATCTTCTTCGATACGCAGCAATTGATTATATTTTGCCATACGATCAGAACGCGACATCGAACCGGTCTTGATTTGCAGCGCATTGCAGCCTACTGCGATATCAGCAATGGTCGAGTCTTCCGTCTCACCGGAACGATGTGAAATCACTGCAGTGTAACCAGCACGCTTGGCCATTTCTATCGCAGCAAAGGTTTCAGTCAGCGTACCTATCTGATTAATCTTAATCAGTATGGAATTGGCTACTTCTTTTTGTATGCCTTCGCGCAAAATTTTTGTGTTGGTAACGAATAAATCATCGCCTACCAGCTGCACTTTTTTGCCCAATGCACGCGTCAGCGTAGCCCAACCGTCCCAATCATTTTCAGCCATTGCATCTTCTATCGAGATGATAGGATATTTGTCGCACCAGGTAGCGAGCAGATTGGTAAAGTCTTCAGAAGACAAGGACAGGCCTTCACCGCTGAGGTGGTATTTTCCCTCTTTATAAAATTCGCTGGCCGCACAATCCAGACCCAGCGCAATTTGCGTACCGGGTTCATAACCGGCCTGCTCTATCGCCTGCAAAATGAGTTTGATCGCCGCTTCATGATTTTCAACCGAAGGGGCAAAACCACCTTCGTCACCAACCGCAGTTGTCAGCTTTTTTTCATGCAGAATTTTTTTCAGTGTGTGAAAAACTTCTGCGCCATAACGAACGGCTTCACGAAAACTAGTCGCGCCTATAGGAATAATCATGAACTCTTGCAGATCAAGATTATTGTCGGCATGCGCCCCGCCGTTAATCACATTCATCATCGGAACCGGCATTTGCATTGCGCCTGAACCGCCGAAATAACGATACAGTGGCAAACCGGATTCTTCAGCCGCTGCTTTAGCTACAGCCATGGAAACAGCCAGCGTGGCATTGGCACCGAGGCGTGATTTATTATCAGTGCCATCAAGGTCTATCAGCGTATGGTCAAGAAATGCCTGCTCATTGGCATCAAGTCCCATGATCGCTTCAGAAATTTCGGTGTTGATATTTTCACAGGCTTTCAGCACGCCTTTACCAAAATAGCGCTTGCTGTCACCGTCTCGTAATTCAACTGCTTCGCGCGAACCGGTCGATGCACCAGAAGGCACCGCCGCACGACCCATTACGCCTGACTCAAGCAAAACGTCACATTCGACAGTCGGGTTGCCGCGTGAATCTAAAATTTCACGGCCTACGATGTCAACAATTGCACTCATTGTGATTCTCCACAGAAGTAAATATTTTTATAAACATCCGCCAGTTGGCGGCACGGCCATTCAGATTTATGCAAAATCGTTTTCGAGAAAACCATTTTTTTTCACGATACGATCAATGTCAGCCAAGGTAGCCAGCAAGTCCTTGATACGATGCAGAGGAACCGCATTCGGACCATCTGATTTTGCCTCTGCCGGATTCGGATGCGTTTCCATGAACAGCCCGGCAATTCCCACACCAATAGCGGCACGGGCAAGCACAGGCACAAACTCGCGCTGCCCGCCTGAAGATGTACCCTGACCTCCCGGCAATTGCACAGAATGCGTCGCATCAAACACCACCGGGCAACCGGTCTCGCGCATGATAGCCAGCGAACGCATATCAGAAACCAGATTGTTGTAGCCAAATGAAACACCGCGCTCGCATGCCATGAAATTATCCGCTGCCAAGCCCGCTTCATGCGCTGCCTCACGCGCTTTGTCGATAACGTTTTTCATGTCATGGGGTGCTAGAAACTGACCCTTCTTGATATTGACCGGCTTACCTGATTGCGCGCAGGCGCGAATGAAATCTGTTTGCCGACATAAAAAAGCCGGTGTCTGCAACACATCAACTACGGCCGCAACAGGCTTGATTTCATCGATCTCATGAATGTCCGTCAAAACCGGCACGCCGATTTGCTTTTTCACCGTCGCTAAAATCTCCAGGCCTTTTTCCATACCCAATCCGCGAAACGATGTACCGGAGGAGCGATTGGCTTTATCGAACGAAGATTTATAAATAAAAGGTATACCGAGCGCAGCGGTAATTTCTTTGAGAGCACCCGCCGTATCCAATGCCATCTGCTCTGATTCAATCACGCATGGGCCAGCAATCAGAAAAAACGGATGCTCCAGTCCTACATCAAATCCGCAAAGTTTCATGCTGCTTTCCTTTCACTGATAGCCTGCTTGTGCGCTAACGCAGCCTGAATGAATGATATGAATAACGGATGACCTAGTCGTGGTGTGGATTTGAATTCTGGATGGTACTGCACACCCATATACCACGGATGGGCATGCTCGCCAGTGCGTGGCAGCTCCATGATTTCGCACAACGACTCGGTAGGTGTACGCGCAGACACGACCAAACCGGCTTGTTCAATACGGCCCAAGTAATGATTATTAGCTTCATAGCGATGGCGATGCCGCTCGGTGACCTCTGCGCCATAAATTTCTGAGGCCAGCGTAGCAGGTTGCACCGCGCAAGTCTGCGCACCCAAACGCATGGTGCCACCCAGATCAGAATTTGCATCACGGCGCTCTATCTCACCATCGTGGTTCTGCCATTCAGTAATGAGGGCTACGACAGGATGCTGCGTGGCCGGATCAAACTCGGTTGAGTTCGCGTGTTCCAAACCCGCCATATTGCGTGCATATTCAATCAGCGCCACTTGCATGCCCAGACAAATGCCCAAGTACGGTACTTTGTTTTCGCGTGCATAGCGCGCTGCGGCAATCTTGCCTTCAACGCCGCGCTTACCAAAACCACCGGGCACTAATATGGCATCGAATTTTTTCAGGCTGTCTGTGCCCTTGGCTTCGATATCTTCAGAATCAACATACTCGATATTGACGCGTGACTCAGTATGTATACCAGCATGACGCAATGCTTCAGTCAGGGATTTATAGGATTCGGTAAGGTCAACGTATTTACCAACCATCGCAATATGAACATCGCGCTTAGGATGTTCAAGCGAATGTATCAGCTTGTCCCACATCGACAGATCTGCCGGCTTGGGTGAAAGATTGAGTTTTTCGCAAACGATGCGGTCTAGTCCCTGATCATGCAACATCTGCGGAATTTTATAAATCGTGTCCGCATCCCACACAGAGATCACTGCGTCTTGCTCGACATTGGAGAACAATGAAATCTTGGCACGCTCATCATCAGGAATCGGTCGATCCGCACGACATAAAAGCGCATCAGGCGAAATACCGATCTCGCGCAATTTTTGCACGCTGTGCTGCGTCGGCTTGGTTTTCAATTCACCTGCGGATACCAGATAAGGCACCAACGTCAGATGAACGAATGCAGCATGATTGCGGCCACCACGCAGCGACAATTGTCTGGCCGCTTCAAGAAACGGCAAAGACTCAATATCACCGACAGTACCGCCTATCTCAACTATGGCTACGTCCACACCTTCTGCACCGCGATGTATAAATTCCTGAATTTCATTGGTGATATGCGGAATCACCTGCACGGTCTTGCCCAGATATTCACCGCGACGCTCTTTGCGAATCACGGATTCATAAATCTGGCCTGTCGTGAAGTTGTTGACCTTCTTCATTTTGGCGGTGATGAAACGCTCATAGTGGCCAAGATCCAGATCGGTTTCGGCACCATCGTCAGTAACGAATACTTCACCATGTTGAAACGGGCTCATGGTGCCAGGATCGACATTGATGTAAGGATCAAGCTTAAGAAGGGTAACTTTGAGGCCAC
>CAIVDH010000318.1 GCA_903904635.1 uncultured Burkholderiales bacterium
ACGCGCACATCGAAACGCTGGATGCTGTACTTAGTAAGGGCGAGCAGGCAATTCAGTTGTTTGGGAAAGAGCGCGTACTGTTCACGCCAGATTGTGGGTTTGCGACCTTTGCGGATAATTCACTGGCTTCCGAACAGATCGCTGAGCAAAAGCTCAATGTAATCGCCGCCGCCAGCAGGATTCTGCGGCAGGGCACGGATTGCAAAGCTAGACGCCTTTGTTTTTGAAGGCGACATTTGCGTTAGGTTCAGGGTTTTACAAAACGCAGCGTCATTCGGTCAGATTCGCCGATAGCCCGGTACTTGGGCTTGTCGTTGTCAGCTATGCCACGCAGATTGGGCGGCAGATTCCACACACCACCCGGGTAATCTTTGGTATCCAGCGGATTGCTGTTGATTTCAGCGCTGCGATCGAGCCGGAAGCCTGCAGCGGTTGCAGCCTCGATGACGAACTGTTCCGTCATGTAGCCGGATTCGATTTGTTTTTCCAGCGGTGTATTTGGTTTCGCACGATGTTCGACCACGCCAAGTACACCGTTTGGTTTCAGAGCCTTAAAAAAGCCATCAAACATCGACTGAGCGTGGCCAACTTTAGCCCAGTTATGAACATTACGGAAAGTCAGAACCATGTCAGCAGAGCCTTCTGGCGCGAAGATAGGTGCTGCAGTATCGTAAGTGGTAATACGTGGATTTCCGAACACATCTGGCGCTGAGCTCAGCATCTGACGGTAAGCCGCATCTCGGCGCTTCATAGCCTCTGGCATATCATTTCTGATTAAAGGAACAGCAGCGTAAAGCTGTCCTTGTTGTTTCAAAAGTGGCGCAATAATTTCCGTATACCAGCCATTGGATGGTGATATCTCCACCACGGTCATATCCGGACGCACTCCAAAGAACAGCAGCGTCTCTGCAGGATGGCGATGCTTATCGCGAGCGCGATTCTCTTCGGATCGATGAGCGCCCTGGATCACTGTAGTCAGCAACGTTCCAACATCATGGGCGTGAACTGGAGCGATACTGATGCCCAGTGAAAATGCCAGCAAGATGTTTAGACAGCTAGTCAGTAGTTTTGTTTTTTTGCACATGATTAAGTCCCAATAAAATATCAAGTGTGCCAGATTACGGACGAAGCAGTTCCGGCGGACCTAGGGTAAGGCGGAAAGAAAGCGGAATAGATGCAAAACTTAGGCGACAACTAGCTTGAAAATTTCCGATGGTGACTTCCAATATCTTTCCGTCATTGGAGTCTTGGTACCGGTATGAGGTGAAACGCTGGGTGAAGGACCAGCTCTTAGATCTGCCAACGATCGAAAAACTAAGACAAAGTAAGCTATACGCTGAGACGACTGCATTCCATTATGTGTAGTAGTTCAGACTTGACCTGACAGTCGTATCGATCAAATCGGGGGGAACTGTCAGATCAAGTCACGATTACTACAGGTAAAAGATTATCAAAATCTCTCACTTGCTTGTGTCCATCCTTCGTTTTGCACAACTTTTCCCACATGATTCATCAACTGAACGCGAAGCTCTAGCACTTGTTTTTTCGCGTTATCAATCACCTATCAGCTCCATGACTAGCTCTCGCGGTTTATCGGTGCGTTTACTAACATCAAGCATTTCAATACCGAGCACTTGCCCTTGGGCATCGAAGTCAAGTACGACACATGGACGCACCTCTTCACCTTCTGCAACATCACCTGCACGCAAACGGATATACATGGCATCTGCTTGCTGATCGTATTCAATTTTCATGTCGTCACTCCATACTTTTCGAACTTGCTGGTTACGATAACGGTGATCACCAACACTACCGTTTGTCCTTCACTCAGTTCGCGCAGCAGCTGCTTTGAACCTGCTCGTTCAATGAATCCCCTAGATTCAACATGGCCATGATTCGCCGCAATTCTTTGAATATGATTTGTCAACGTAGCTTCAACCTCAATCCGGCTGATGCCTCACTCATGCATACGCGCCAGCGCATGCTTGGTGTAGGCTATTGTTATTAATTATATAATTATTCGGATGATCTCATAAGGGCTTGCAGTGCCGTTCATCTGAGCAATCATCTTCGATGTTTAAACGATTTACTATCTGCGGACCACGCCTACCCCTACATCATTCAGTGCTTTCCGACCGAGTAATGTGGTGAACCTACCCGGCACATCAACTGAGGGATGCGTCTAGTGCTTCTGTAAATTGACTTTACGTACCGATTATGGTACACTAATTAAACATATTTTGTACAATTAAACAATGTTGCTTTTTCAGTGGCAGATATGGCTAAACCTTACTCGAATCAAACCACACGCGAAAAAGACGTCGCCAATACGCTCGCTTCTCTTCGCATTGAGAATCTCAGCCCCAGCGATAGTTTGAAACTTGGACTGCAGGATTATATCGAAGGAAAAAAAACCACCGAGGACCTGCTTACTGAAGTAAAGGCGAAATATGTCGCGCTACGACGCGGATGACGTGTATTGCC
>CAIVDH010000319.1 GCA_903904635.1 uncultured Burkholderiales bacterium
AGCAAAAAATCGTCGGCAATCTATCCGGCGGTGAGCGCGGACGTTTGCATCTGGCTAAAACTTTGCTCATGGGTGGCAATGTTTTGCTACTGGATGAACCCTCCAATGATCTGGATATTGAAACCCTGCGCGCGCTCGAAGATGCACTACTCGAATTCGCCGGCAGCGTGATGGTAATTTCCCATGACCGCTGGTTCCTCGATCGTATTGCCACGCATATTTTGGCTTTTGAAGGTAATTCGCAAGCGACATTTTTTGACGGTAATTATCAGGAATATGAAGCTGACAAAAAGAAACGGCTAGGTGAAGAAGGTGCCAAGCCAAAACGGATACGCTATAAACCTTTGACGGTGTAAGCAGTCGAATTAGCATGGCTGAAATCTTGTTGGGTGCATTGGATATTGGTGGCAGCAAGCTTGCTGCCACCATTGCAAATGACCAAGGCCCTATTGCACGCGTGGTACAGGCAACCGTCAAAAGCGGCAAGCCTGATGCGTTAGGGCAGCAATGTTTAGCGTTGCTTGCCGCTGCTGGCAACGCAGCCAACATTGACATCAAAGAAGTTGCCTCTGTTGGCGTTAGTTCATGCGGCCCATTTGCACATCAGGACGGCGCCATAGGTCTGGTTGCACCCAACCTATGTGGCGGCCTTACACAGGAAAATGATTTACCCAACGACTGGACTTTCATTCCACTAGAATTCACGCTGCGCAAACAATTTTCCAAAGTCGTCATTGAAAATGATTGCATCGCCGCGCTCACGGCTGAGCGATATTTTGGTGCTGCACAAGCAGAGCCCAATAGCGTCTATGTGACATGGAGTACCGGCGTCGGTTTTGGTTTGTGCGTAGATGGCCACATCCTGCGCGGTAAACATGGCAATGCCGGTCATGCAGGACATATTCTGCTTTCAGAGTTTTCTGATGCGCTCTGTGGATGTGGCAACCGCGGCGATCTTGAAGCGCTTGTATCGGGGCGTAATCTGGCCAAACATTACGCACGTGCGGCTGAAGATATTTTTACATCAGCCACAGCAGGCGATGCAGCTTCACTAAACATCGTAAAAGATTTGGCAAAATGGTTTGGCCGCGGTTTATACAATCTTGTCACCACGCTTGATACACGTTGCATACTGGTCGGCGGCAGTGTATGGCGCCACCATGCCGAGCTACTCTCACCATTCGTTGAGGCCGAAATTCATTCCCGATTTCCTGCATTGACTAAAGGCGTCACATTGCGCAGCGCAGAGCTGGATGATCTGGTCGCTGATATCGGCGCACTTGCGTTAGTCATGCCAGAGTCTTGGGTAGCAGACTGGCGCAACCGCCAACCATGGATAAAACTGCAAACCATCGCTTTAGATTAGTCCTCAGCAGCAGGGCATGCTCTGTGCAGTTACAATCCCTCTACAAAAATAATCATATCGAGGTTCACTCTTGTCTTCTGCCACCTTATTTCCTGCTGCGCTAGAAATTAGCAACCTGAGCAAATCGTTCGGTACGCGTCGTGCTGTTGATGCAGTCAATTTCTCCGTTGCACCCAGCGAGTTTGTTGCATTACTCGGCCCCAATGGCGCAGGCAAATCTACCTTGTTCCAGATGTTGTCCGGCCTCTTTACCGCTGACGCAGGACAGGCAAAAATTGCCGGCATCGATATAGGTACTGATCCCATCGCCGCCTTAGCAAAACTCGCCATCGTGTTTCAACAACCCGCACTAGATCTGGATTTATCTGTCTTTGCAAACATGCAGTTTCAGACTGACCTGCATGGCATTCCTCGCGCCATTGCCAAAGAGCGCATTGCACACTGGTTGGCTCGCTTTGCTTTAACAGATCGCGCAAGCGAAGCCTGCCGACTTTTATCCGGCGGTACTCGTCGCAAAGTAGAACTGGCACGCGCCCTACTCTCTGAACCCCAGCTACTATTGATGGATGAAGCAACTGTCGGCATCGATCCGGCTTCGCGCGCAGCCATACTGGCTGACGTCAAGGCGCTATGTCATGAACGCGGCATGGGCGTGCTGTGGGCCACGCATCTGGTCGACGAAGCAGAAGCAGCAGACCGTATCGTTGTCATGTCGGCAGGCACAGTACGTTTTGATGGCAGCCCTCAAGAACTAATCAAGACCGGCAAACATGCCAATCTCACCGATGCTTTTTTAGCGATGACGCGCACAGCAGGAGCAAAATCATGAAACTACTGCATGCACGGCTGGCATTAGGGGCCATAGCTGGTCGCGAGGTGCATAAATTTTTACGTCAGCCAGGCCGGCTGGCTTCATCTCTAGTACGTCCCTTGCTGTGGCTGGTGGTATTTTCTGCCGGCTTTAGGCAAATCGCCGATATGGGCTCGGTCATTCCCTTTGATCCGGCGCTGGATTATCGGCTTTACATGACGCCAGGCTTGGCGCTCATGGTTTGCCTCTTTAACGGCATGCAGTCTTCGCTGGCCATGGTGTATGACCGCGAGATGGGCGTGATGCGGCTGCTACTTACCGCACCACTGCCGCGCACTTATCTGCTGGCCTGCAAGCTCGCTGCCGGCGCGTTTTTATCTGTGCTGCAGGCGCTGGCATTTTTCATCATTGTGGTGATTTGGGGCATAGGCTTGTCCCCCATGCAAGTGCTGACTGGTTTGCCCGCTTTGATTTTGGGCGCGTTGATGCTGTCGGCTTTCGGGCTGGTGCTGTCTGTTTATATCAAACAGCTGGAAAACTTTGCAGGCACCATGAACTTCGTGATCTTCCCTATGTTCTTTTTGTCGCCAGCCTTGTATCCGATTAAGCGCATGCAGGATGCAGGGGCGGAATGGATTTATTTCATCTCCAGCATCAATCCATTTACCCACGCTGTTGAAGCGCTGCGTTATGCGCTTTATGGAGAATTTGCACCGCTATCGCTGACTGTTGTGGCCATCTCTACCATTATTTTTTATTTGATTGCCGCTGCTGGCTATGATCCGCAACGCGGGCTGGTCAAAACTGCTCGGGGTGGCTGACTTGCCTGCGATTTAATTAAAACGCAAGCCCAGCGCATGGAGATAAAAACGCCTTACTAGTCAGATACGATTAGCTTGGCTTTATGCCGAAAATAAGACAAAAGACGAAGGCGAGTTAAAAAACTATGCCTAATTTTTTTATGGTGACAAATTCGATGTGATCAACATGGCTGCAATTAATTTACTCTCAATAAAAGTTGACTGAAAAACTTCCTGACCAAATCTTCAGCAAAACTACTCATTACGCTTAAGCACATCATCTCCTCCCGCCCCTCCCTCGGGCGGGCACTGCATAAAGCGCAATAAAAATCCCTCGCGCCAATCGATGCCTTCCGAGCCCAGATAATTGTTTTGCACTTTATAGGCCTGATGTTCGCTCTCCAATACTTTGCGACAGCTGGAAAAATAATCATCGCCATAGCGCTTAAATTGCAGCACATGCGTTAACTCATGCACCAGAAAAGAATTATCCATCGCGTCTGCAAGGTTTAAGGTGTCGCGCAAATAAATCCGGTAATTCTCGGTATCAAACAAGGCCGCAACGCTGCCGCAGCGCTGCGGCG
>CAIVDH010000320.1 GCA_903904635.1 uncultured Burkholderiales bacterium
AAAGCTGGATTACGCCGGGGCTGTTACTGGTGCGCGGAAATTTTGTGTATGACACGATGTTTCCACCCATAGATTTTGTGGCAACTGATCGGGTGCCGGATCAGCGCTATCAGATTATTTCAGTGGCTGACAAACTCGCCATGGGTATTGATATCAGCACAGCCACTAAGCCGGAAGGTAAGGAAATGACATCCATGTCTATGCAGGCTGACCGTGATGAAGATTTCAATACGCGGCTGGCCAGTTATCACGCCTGGCGCAAGGCGATAGAGAAGGTAAAGCCGATACCGCGCGATTATGCCAAGCTGGATTTGTCGGCCATGGTGCGTAAGGCCGGCTGTAAAACCACGCAGGATGCGGTGGATCATTTGTTGACACGCTTTCTCTCCACACCGATAGACACACAGTCCCGCCAAAAAATCGCCGCCATGCTGCAGGCTGACTTGGGTACAGCAGATTTAAAGCAGGCAGACAGTTATATGGAAGACGCTTTGCGGAATGCCTTGCATGTGATTTTGTCGCTGCCGGCGTATCAGTTAGGGTAAAGAATATGAGCCAACAAGATCAAATTAGTCACATCAATCTTTCTCGTCGCGGTTTATTGCAGGCTATGGCCGGAGCGGGGCTGGTTGCGGGGCTGCCTTTATTTAATACGGCACATGCAGCGACCTCAGCTTCATCAGCTTCATCTGGTAAATCCAAACGTATTTTGGTAGTGCTGGAACTCTCAGGCGCCAATGATGGATTTAATACGCTGGTGCCTTATGCAGATGACGCGTATTACCGCTTGCGCCCGAAGATAGGCATACGTCCTAACAAAGTGCGCAAGATTGATGACCAGTTTGGTTTTAGCCCCGGCATGGCAGGTTTTGAGCGCTTGTTTAAAGACGGCAAAATGGCTGTGGTGCATGGCTGCGGTTATGCGCAACAATCGTTTTCGCATTTCACCTCAGCGGCTTACTGGCATACGGGTGCGCCGAATAGCGGTGAGCCATATGGGTGGCTGGGTCGCTTGGCCGATGCGATAGACCCGGCGCTGACACCAAATTTTTTAGTCAATATTGATGAGCGCCAGTCGTTGGCAGTAAGAGCGGCGCGCCATGTGCCTGTAGTGTTTGATGAGCCTGATCGGTTTTCGCGCAAGGGTTTGTTACAAAGCCGTGCGCTGTTAGATATGGTGCCGCAGAGTGCGGCGGGTAATTTGTCGCAACGCTATCTTGATACGGTTGCCACCAGTGCGCGCGAAGCTTCGCAGCTGGTGCGAGCGGCTTGGGCGAATTACAAAACCCCGATTGATTACGGCATTATCTCGGTCGATTTGCCTAAAGTTGCGTCGATGATTGCGGCTGATTTGCCTACGCGTTTGTATTACACATCGTATCGTCACAATGCATTTGACACGCATGTGCAGCAAGGCGAAGTGCATCAGCGTTTGCTGACCTATGTGTCGGACGCGGTATCGGGCTTTATGCAAGACATGGAGCGCATAGGCCGCGCTGATGATGTAACCGTTTTAGTGTTTTCTGAATTTGGCCGACGCGCGGCCGAGAATACCAGCCTGGGTACGGATCATGGCACGGCTAACCATATGTATGTAATAGGTAAGCCAGTCAAGGGTGGGCATTATGGCAAGCCGCCTAGTTTTACCGAGCTGGATGTGGGCGGCAATGTGGCGTACACAACAGATTTTCGTCGCGTCTATGCGAGCTTAATTGAGGGATGGTTAGGCTATGCGGACAGCAAAACTTTACTCTCTGGCGAGTTTGCGACTTTCCCACTTTTTAGTTGAGTTTACGTTTTTATGGCAGCCCATTTTGATTTACCGGATATAAAACTCTTCGTTAACATAGCCGAAGCCAATAGCTTAACCCGCGGAGCTGAACGTTCGCATATGTCTTTACCTGCTGCTTCGATACGGATTAAAAATCTGGAAGAGGGCTTGGGCATTAAGCTTTTGTATCGTACCAGCCAGGGCGTGACACTCACGCCACCGGGGCAGGCTTTTATGCATCATGCGCGGCTGGTGCTGCAACAGTTGAATGATTTGCGGGGTGACCTTGCCGAGTATGTGAAGGGCACGAAAGGGCATGTGCGTATCTTTGCTAACACCACGGCAATGGCGGAGTTTTTGCCGGCAGTGTTGCCGAAGTTTTTAGCGAATCATCCGGATGTGAATGTGGACCTTAAAGAGCGGCTGTCTAACGATATTGTGCGAGCGGTGTCGGAAGGTAAGGTTGATATTGGTATTGTGGCCGGCAATGTGCGCACTGAAGGGCTGGAAGTTCTGCCTTATGTGGAGGACAGGCTGGTGTTGGTGACGCCGCTGTCGCACCCGCTGGCGGAACGTGATGAAGTGGATTTTGAAGAAGTGCTGACGCATGATTTTGTGGGCATGCTGGAAGCGAGTGCGATACACGGTTTTCTGGCGCAGGCGGCGCATGATTTGCATCGGTCAGTGAAGATACGGATACAGGTGGGGAATTTTGAGACGGCCTGCCGGATGATTGAATCTGAAGTGGGCGTGGGGGTGTTGCCGTTTTCAGCGGCTAGCCGGCATGCTAAGAATATGAAAATACGGATCGTGGAAATTAAGGATGAATGGGCGGTGCGGAAGCTGCAGATTTGTGTGCGGAGTATGCAGGGGTTGCCGGTGTTTGCGAGGGAGTTGATTGAGTTGTTGGTGGAGTAGGGTGGGCTTCTACGTTTGCTAGTAGGCTTGAAATTAGAATGTTCGGCATGTACATTAATAAATTTTGTAATGATCTGCGTTTGAAGATGATATGAGCAGAATAACTATAGACTCTGGTAAACGCGGCGGCAAAGCTTGTATACGTGGTTTGCGGATTACGGTTTTTGATGTGTTATCGCAGTTGTCTGCAGGCGTAACGCAGCAGGAAATTCTTGAGGATTTTCCTGAGCTGGAGGTGGAAGATATTTTGGCTGTGCTTTCTTATGCGGCTGATCGTGAGTATCGGGTTGATTTTTAGCTTGATGAGCAAATCGATGAGCAGCTTGATCGATATGCGTTAAGGTTTGCTAGGTATATTGAAGGCATAAAAAAAGATTGAGGTGTAGTAGTTCAGTCTTGATCTGACATTTAATCTAATTTCTGTAATTGCGGAGCCGATGTAACGATTGGCCTGTTCCTTACCCCAGTTCTGTGGATGAACGTAA
>CAIVDH010000321.1 GCA_903904635.1 uncultured Burkholderiales bacterium
CGCATTGCTGGCTGGTGCAAAAATTTAATGTGACATTTTTATTTTATTAATGCAAATATTGGACAGGTAATGAAGAAAATTGCTGTTGTGGGTTGTACAGGTGCAGTCGGGCTAACTATGCTCGAACTGCTGGAAAATACTGACTATGCTGTTGAGTGCATGGCATCTGCCAGGTCGGCCGGGCAAACACTAAAAGTGGGTAGCCGTTCGTATTTGATCAGTGAATTTTCTGTTGAGGCTTGTGCAGCTTGCGATATTGTTTTCTTGTGTGTGTCTGGTAAATTCGCCTTGCAATATGGCAGACAGCTTTCTGAGTCTTCCTTTGTAATTGATAACTCTTCTGCGTTTCGCTATGAGCCTGATGTGCCGTTGCTTGTTCCACCGGTGAATGGCGCGGCATATCAGGGTGAAAAGTTGATTGCCAATCCAAATTGTTCATCCGCTATCGCTTTAATGGTTTTGGGGCCTCTACATCTGGCCTATGAATTGGATAGTTTGATCGTATCCACTTATCAGGCGGCCAGCGGTGCTGGCAAGCCTGCCATGCTGGAGCTAGTAGAAAATACTAAACATTTTTCTGATTATGGGGAAAGTAATAGCAGCAGTAATTTTCCCTACAATCTTGCGTTTAATGTGATTCCACAGGTTGATCAGTTTGAATCAAATGGCTATACCAAAGAGGAAATGAAGGTCGTATGGGAAGTGCGCAAAGTGCTGGCTTGCCCGGATTTGCCGATCAGTACAACTGCAGTGCGCGTGCCAACCTTACGCTCGCATGCTGAAAGCCTCACTATAAAATTCAAGCAGCCTGTCAATTCGCTTTCTGCAGTACGTGCATTGTTACAGCGCTCACCTGGCGTGGAAGTGATAGATAGGCCAGATGAGAAACGCTATCCCATGCCTATGACTTCGACCTATAAGCATGCGGTAGAAGTAGGACGCATACGGCATAACCTGATTTATGGAGACTGTGGTCTGGATATGTTTATCAGCGGCGACCAGTTATTACGTGGTGCATCATTGAATGCGTTTGAAATCATGCAGCTCGTTTCAGCGTAGGTTGGTATGCCAGTCACGGTTTTTTTTATTATTATTGGTTGCCTGATTTTTTCATCATTCATGAAATGGTTGTTGCAGCCTTTGTTTACCGTACCTGCAGTTTTTCTGCATCTGCTGATAGGTATTACCTGTAGTTTGCTTGTGAAGTTAAATGTCGCCCCTGTAGTTTCAACAGTTTTGTTTAATCCCGCAACCCAACAGGCGCTAGGCTTACTAGGTTGGTTAGGCATACTCTTGATGATGGCGCTGGGTACCTCTGTGGTTGAAGAGAAGCGCAGTAAATTTGATCATTCCTGGCGTAAGGTTGTCGCTGTCAGCATGGCCGGATTTGGCGGCACCTTGCTGGTGGCGACTTGCGTGGGTTACATCATCAGCCTGTATCAACCCGGATTAATGGGGCAATTGGCTCAGCCTCTGGCTTTTTCTATTGCGATAGGTTTGGCTTGCGCAGTTACAGCGCTGCCGGTTTTGGTTGCTCTGCTACATGAGCGTAATGAACATGGCAGTGCAATAGGCAAGCTGGCAGTGCGCGTGGCGGTGTTGGATGATCTTTGGTTGTGGCTGGTGCTAATCGTGCTGCTGGGCTTGATAAAAACGCAGGTGGATCCGACCCTACATATAGCGAAGGTGTGTGGGTTTGTTGCTTGCGCATTATGCATACTAAAACCGGCACTGGCTTCTTTGTATAAAAGATTTGCCAACTTGAATGAGACGAATCAACTTGTTTTTGGTTTGACGTTGATCGTAGTAGTTGCAACGATGAGTGAGTTCATAGGCGCGCATGCCTTGTTTGGTGCATTTATTGCTGGCTGGGTTATGCCGGCGCCTGTATTGAAATTATTGCAGTCCAGTTTGCTGCCCGTTAGCCATGCGCTGCTCGTTCCATTTTTCTTTATTACTACTGGTATGCAAACGGATTTAGCATTTGCGCATACCGATTTTTTATTCCTGGCAGCCGGCTTCACTGTGATGGGGCTAGGGCTGAAAATGTTGTTCGTTAGTTTAGCGGCGCGTGCTACCGGCGCATCGTGGCTAGCATCATGTGAATTAGGCGCGCTCTTGCAATGCAAAGGTCTGGTGGAAATTGTTGTTCTTGGTTTAATGCGCGACGCGAAAATTATCGGGCCTGAAGTTTTTTCGGCGCTAATTATGATGGCATTGTTGTGTACGGTGCTGACGATTCCATTGCGTTCTTTGGTGAAGATGATGGTGCTAAATATGGGGCAGCGATCTGTTGCATTCAGCATAAAATTACATAAATAATATGTAGTTTTATGCTGAACTTTTAACGTGAGTCTAGTTTTTCATTTTTTCATTTTTTCAATTTCGTATTGCCATTTTTATCAAAAACGCGACCACACCCAGCCCAATCACACTGACTAACCAGATTAGTACAAACCATATCAGTCTTTTAACGAGCGTCGCTGGTATTTTTTTCATCAGTGATATCCGTCTGCGATGCGGACTTTTCCTCTGAATACCCAGTATGAATAGGCGGTATACGCCAGTATCATCGGTAATAAAACCAGTGAGCCTACAAGAAGAAAGCGCAAACTATTATCTGGTGCAGCAGCTTGCCAAATTGTGACCGAGGAAGGCACGATATAAGGATAAAAGCTGATGCATAGCCCTATGAATGACAGCACAAATAATCCCAGTGTTGCAATGAAAGGCATGAGATCACGTCGCTTGCGCAAGCCCACATAGAGTGCAATTGCACATGCAGCCACCAGCACGGGTACAGGCAATACGTACAGAGTTTGTGGCCATGCAAACCAGCGTTGCATGAAGCGATCGCTTAAAAATGGTGTCCACAAACTGACCACGCCTATTAATGCCAGCGTGACGATGCCATTATTGCGCGCAAAACGATACGCATGCTCTTGGACCGTGCCTTCTGTTTTATAAATCAGCCATGTCGCACCGAGTAGTGCATAACCAAACACTAAAGCGATACCGGTTAATAAGCTAAATGGAGTCAGCCAATTCCACCAGCCGCCAGCATAGGCACGCTCTGCATAAGGAATACCCTGCACAAAAGCGCCAAGTGCTACGCCCTGAAAAAATGCTGCCATGGTTGAGCCCGCAGTGAACGCCCAATCCCATAAAAATTTGCCACGTTGTGTTTTCCAGCGAAACTCAAATGCCACTCCACGAAACACTAAAGCCAGCAGCATGATGGTGATGGGCGCATACAATGCCGGCATGATGACGGCATAAGCGAGCGGAAACACCGCAAACAAGCCGCCACCACCTAATACCAGCCAGGTTTCATTACCATCCCACACAGGGGCAACGGTATTCATCATTTGGTCGCGCTCGGCATCGCGTTTGACGAATAAAAATAATATGCCGACCCCGAGATCAAAACCATCAAGAATCACATATGCAAGAACAGCAA
Source organism: uncultured Burkholderiales bacterium (assembly GCA_903904635.1). Lineage (GTDB taxonomy): Bacteria > Pseudomonadota > Gammaproteobacteria > Burkholderiales > Burkholderiaceae_D > Pernthalerella. Next base: position 3,461 of record CAIVDH010000321.1, read on the forward strand.
AGGCAATCAGGCCAGCCCAGATCAGTGGCAGATCAATATTCATGATGCGGCTCCTTCTGTCTGTATGGCCATGGCAGGTGAGGGCATGATGCCGGCTGCACGTATGGGCTCATGGGGTGACAGACCTGACTCGATCTCTTCGGGCGCCTTGCGCATGAGCCGCACAATATAAAATGTGCCGGCACCAAACAACGCAAAGTAGACCACGATGAATGCCAGTAGTGATGCACCGATAGCAGCAGCATCAATGGCAGAAGCTGATTGCGCTGTCGTCAGCAGACCATAAACGGTGTAAGGCTGCCGGCCTGCTTCGGTGGTGATCCAGCCGGCAAGAACAGCGATAAAACCGGATGGTCCCATCAGCAAGACTGCACGATGCATCAGCGGCGTATTGAATAAACGCTTTTTATATCGTAGCAGCAGACTCCACATGCCTATGATGAGCATGGCTGAGCCTATCGCCACCATGATGCGAAAACTCCAAAATAATACGGGTACCGATGGTCGCTGATCTTGCGGCCATTCATTTAGCCCGTGTATCACGCCATTGGTATCATGCGTCAGTATCAGGCTGCCCAGTTTGGGAATGGCGACTTGATAATTCATGCGCGAATTTTCGCTGTCTGGTATGCCAAACAGTATCAGTGGTGCGCCAGCGTGGGTTTCATAATGACCTTCCATTGCAGCGATTTTCGCAGGCTGATATTCGAGCGTATTTAAACCATGAAAATCACCTGCGATAATTTGCAAGGGCGCGGTAATCAGTATCATCCACATCGCCATTGAAAACATGGTGCGTGCGCCTAATGCCTGTATATCAGTGTGGCGATTTTTAAGCAGATGAAAAGCACCGACTGCGCCCACCACAAATGCCGTTGTCAGATAAGCTGCCAGGAGCATATGCACCAAACGATAGGGTAGGGAGGGATTGAATATAACGGCCCACCAATCAGTGACGATGAATTGTCCGACATCGTTTATTGCATAACCTGCAGGTGTCTGCATCCAGCTGTTGACGGATAAAATCCAGAAGGCTGACATGAAAGTGCCGAGTGCCACCATCAGCGTGGCAAAGAAATGCAGTCTGGGTCCAACTCTCTCACGACCGAACAGCATCACACCGAGAAAGCCGGCTTCAAGAAAAAATGCGGAGAGTACTTCATAGCCCATCAAAGGTCCCAGCACTGGACCCACCTTGTCGGAAAATACGCTCCAGTTGGTACCAAACTGATAGCTCATCACGATGCCGGAGACCACGCCCATACCGAAGGCAACAGCGAATATTTTTTTCCAGTAGTCGAACAGGCTCTGATAAACAGGGCGCCCGGTCAGTAGTGCCAGACCATTCAAGACAGCAAGATAACTCGCCAGTCCTATGGAAAATGCCGGGAAAATTATATGAAAGCTGACGGTGAATGCAAATTGCATGCGGGCCAGTGATAACGCTTCAAATTCCATGATGATGATGCTCTCTAAAGTGAAATTATTTTTTGCAAAAATCAGGCAATAAGTCCGATTTGCAGAGCGCAGGAATTTCTAGAAATTAACTGATACTGTCATTTCAGGAATGCCTGATGCGTACTTAAAAATATCCGATCTTTCATGCGTTCACCCAGGTCGGTGTCGCGCAGCCTGTCTAATACCGGGCCTTTGATTTCAGCGAACTGCAGCATGATGCCTTTTTCTGCCAAATTTTTTTCCAGCTCGTCCAGCATGCTTAGTGCCGTGGTATCAAGCTGATTGACGGCTGACATGATGAGCAAAAAACGCCGCGCTGACGGGTCTGCTGCAACCAGACTTTCGACTTTATCTTCCAGTACCTGCGCATTGGCAAAATACAGACTCTCATCCACCCGCAATGCAATCAGACCCGGCTGCAAATCAACAGCAAAGCGGTCAACATTGCGAAAATGTTCAGTGCCGGGTACGCGTCCTACTACTGCCATGTGCGGATGACTGCTGCGCCAGACTACTACAGCTAAAGAAAGCACCACGCCCAAGACTATGCCTTCTTCAACACCAAACAATACTACGCCGGCAAATGTCATTAACAATGAGATTGCATCAGCGCGGTCATAGTGCCAGGATTCTTTGAGTGTTTTTAGATCGATTAATCCGACCACTGCAACGATGATGGTGGCTGCGAGTACGGCATGTGGCAAATAATAAAACCAGCCTGTTAGTGCAGCGATGACGACTGACATCAGGATGGCTGACACGATGCCGGCAGCGGGCGTGTTGGCACCAGCAGCAAAGTTGACGACTGAGCGCGCAAAACCGCCTGTGACCGGATAGCCGCCAGATAGTGCACTGGCCAGATTAGCCGCGCCTATGCCCAGCAATTCTTTATTGGGGGTGATGCGCTGGCTGCGTTTTAATGCCAGTGACTGCGCCACCGATACGCTTTCTACAAAGCCCACCAGTGAGATCAACAATGCAGGCATCCACAATTGCTGCACATGCTGCCATTGCATCTCAGGTAGGGAGAGTGAGGGTAGTCCTGCCGGTATGTTGCCGACTACGGAAACGGCAGCGCTCTGGTCCAGGCCCATGATGGCGACAACGGCAGTCGAGATGATCACCACCATCATCGGTGCGAGTTTGGTGGCAAGATCAGCTGCGCGCGCATTGATGCCGAATTTTTTTAGTGAAGCAGCCAGACTGCTGCGTGCAAAAAATAAAAATGCGAGCGCGCTGAGTCCGATTAAAGTTGTACTGCTATTTAGTGCAGGTAGGCCTTTGATGATTGCACTTATCGTCATTATGACGTTGCCGGCTGCGATCTTGATACCGAATATATATTTCAGCTGCCCAATCGTAATCAAAACAGCGGAGCCGGATATGAAGCCGCTGATGACGGGATGACTCAAAAAATACGCAACAAAACCTAACCGCAATAAACCGAATGTAAATAGCATTGCGCCTGATAGCAAAGCCAGTACCACGGCCATGGTTGCATAATCTGCCGAGCCTGCTACAGCCAGAGGCGCTAACGCCGTTGCTGTCATGAGCGATGCCACAGCCACCGGACCGACTGCGAGTGTCATGCTGCTGCCAAATAATGCATACGCAAATAAAGGCAATATGCTGGCATACAGTCCGGCTTGCGGTGGCAAGCCGGCCAGCATGGCGTAGGCTAAGCTTTGCGGTATCAGCATGACGGTAACGATGGCACCGGCTATCAAGTCACCGCTCAGCCATGAAGACTGATAACGCTGCAACCATTGCGGTAAGATTTTATTGAGAGTCATCAGTTTTTTATGCGCAGTTTATTTGCTTGCCGGTCTGGCCAGCCACTCACGGCCTTTTAGCATGGCGTCCCAATAGAGCATGGGCAGAATATATTTTTTTAGTATCCACGCAGAGCGACGCGGTACGGCAGGATTAATTGGGAAGGTAGGCAGCAGCTTGCCACCAAAGCCGAATTCGGCCAGCACGATGCGACCTTTTTCTACAGTCAGCGGGCATGAGCCATATCCATCGTAGCGTGTAGGTAAAGGACGGCCTGCGCGCATGGCTAACAGATTTTCAGCTACCACTACAATTTGCTTACGCGCTGCAGCCGCGGTTTTTGCGTTAGGTGAAGAGCAGGCGTCACCGAGGCTGAAGATGTCAGCATGGCGTACATGCTGCAATGTGGTTTGATCTACTTCGACCCAACCTTCTGCGTTGGCTAATGAACTTTGTCGTATGAAGTCTGGTGCGATTTGTGGTGGAACCACATGCAACATGTCGAAACTTTTTTCTACGCGTTGCAGATTACCTTGTGCATCTTTGATTTCAAACCAGGCTTTTTTAGCCGGGCCGTCTACGGCAACCAGCTTAGAATTGAATTGCAAATTTATCTGATAGCGCTTCACATATTCCATCAGCGGCGGTACAAAATCAGCAACGCCAAACAGCACTGCGCCGGCGTTATTGAATTCTACTTGTATGTTTTTCAGCTTGCCTTGATGTTCCCATTCCGAGCATGACAGATACATCGCTTTTTGCGGCGCACCCGCGCATTTTATTGGCATAGGCGGTTGTGTAAAAATCGCTTTGCCTGATTTCAGTGACTGCACCAGTGACCAGGTGTAAGACGCGAGATCGAAGCGGTAGTTGGACGTAACGCCGTTTTTCCCCAGAGTGTCTTCCAGCCCTTCTATGGCTTTCCAGTTGAGTTGCAAGCCGGGTGCAATAATCAGATTGCGATAAGTGATGGGGCTGCCAATATCGAGTTGTACTTCTTTTTTTACCGGATCAAATCCTGTTGCTGCAGCGCGTATCCAGTTAACACCTTTAGGCATTACATCGGCCATGTTACGTTCGGTCTTGGCGGGATCAAATTCACCAGCACCGACCAGCGTCCATGCCGGCTGATAGTAATGTTTATCTTTTGGTTCAATGATAGTGATGCTCAGATTTGATTGCCTTTTTAGCAGACTTGCTGCCAGTCCTATGCCGGCAGCACCGCCACCCACGATGACGATGTCGTGTTGCAATTGCCAGTTGCAAGATGCAGCCACGACAGAAGTTGTAATCGGATTTGTGGTTGTTGCCGTGGCCATCTGATAAATATTGGCTGAGCGTGCACCGCTACGACAGAAAGCGAGTATGGGCCCGGGCTGGCTGCTAAGCAGTGAGGCGAATTGTGTAGTCTGATCTTCTGTGATCTGTCCGCTGACAACAGGAAGGTACGCATACCGCAGGCCGGCTTCTTGCGCTGCTTTTTCCATTTCACTGCTAGTGGGCTGAGTGGGGCCACCTTCACCATCCGGACGATTATTAATGACCGTTTTAAAGCCATGCTCGGCAATTTCCTGCATGTCAGCAGGACTGATTTGTGGGGCAGTGGCGAAATTATTGGTCTGGCGTGTGATGGAAATAGTCATGTGTACTCCTCCGTAAGGATGGGTGAATCTTCTATTTTTATCGGTTAAGTTCTTTTTGCATCCGACTTGATCTTGGTTTTGATTACTTAAATGCGTATGCGCAGTTAATGGGTCTTGGTTATTTGATTACGGTGATTACATTATATTGACAAATAAAATGTTAGTCAATATAATGTAATCAAGTAAATTAACAAGGAGCATCACAATGACGACGCAAAAAAATCCTCAGGTACATGGCATTTTCGATCCCGACACTTGGACAGTTACCTATGTGGTTTACGAGCAAGAGGGATCTGCCTGCGCAATCATTGATTCGGTGCTGGATTATGACCCAAAGTCTGGCCGTACCCGCACGACTTCGGCAGATAAGGTCATCGCTTTTGTGAAGCAAAAAAATCTGCAGGTTGCATGGATACTGGAGACGCATGCGCATGCGGATCATCTGACAGCGGCGCCTTATCTGAAGAAAAATCTTGGCGGCAAGACGGCAATAGGCGACCATATTTCATCGGTACAAAAAGTATTTAAGGGTATTTTTAATCTGGAAGCCGGCTTCAATCCGGATGGCTCGCAGTTTGATCATTTGCTCAAGGAAGATGAAGTGTTTGCCATAGGTAGTTTGTCCGGCAAAACCCTGTTTGTACCCGGCCATACGCCTGCTTGCGTGGCGTATCAGATCGGTGATGCAGTATTTGTTGGCGACACCATGTTCATGCCCGATGTGGGTACGGCGCGCTGTGATTTTCCCGGTGGTGATGCAAAAACTTTATATCATTCCACACGCAAGATTTTGAGTCTGCCTGCAGAAACTCGTTTATTCATGTGCCACGATTATCCGCCGAACGACAGAGCGATTGCATTTGAGACAACAGTGGCTTTGCAGCGTGAAAAAAATATTCATATCCATGATGGCGTCAGTGAGCAGCAGTTTATTGAAATGCGTACTAAACGTGATGCAACGCTGGAAATGCCGGTGTTAATTTTGCCTGCTGTGCAGATCAATATACGCGCTGGTGAGTTGCCGCCGGCAGAGTCGAATGGCCTGACCTATTTGAAGATACCGGTCAATGCACTTTAAGTAGATAGCAATGAAATAAAAAAAGCCCGACCAGTTTTTTCTGGCCGGGCTTTTGATTTTGTACGACTACTTAAAGCTTAGAACTTAAAGCTTACAGACCACCGTTTTGCTGCGCAACCATCATGTAGAGCATAGGAATGGACAGCATGGTGTTAACACGTGAAGTCAGCATAGCTAAGCGTGCTGCTGCAGCTTTTTCTGCTGCTTCAACCACGACGATGCCAAGTGCCTTCTTCTGGTTAGGCCAGATGATGAACCAGACATTGAATGCCATAACCAGCGCGATCCACATGCCGATACCGATAGCAACAAAAGGTTGTTTCAGTGTCAGTGCAGCGCCTATGTATTGGTTCATCCACGCAACCAGAACACCGGTTACCACGGTTGCCAGTGCAGCCCAACGGAACCAGAACAAAGCGGTTGGTGCAATCACTTTACCAATCGCTGGTTTTTGTTCATCAGGAATTTTTGGCATGGAAGGTATTTGCACAAAATTGAAATACCACAACAGACCTATCCACATAATGCCCGACACCACATGCAGCCAACGCATGACAAAAGCGCCCCATGCATGACCAAATTGTGGACCAGCGCCGGTGATGCCGCTGACGATTAAGACCAACAGAATCAGCAAAATAATGCCGGCGATAATGGTACGTCCCAGAGATTGCAAAATAGCGGCCATAAAATCCTCCCAAAAATTTGCAGCAAGTTTAGTTATTAATTGAGCACTTGAACGTGAAGGTATTTCACGGTGCCACATGATGTTCAATTCGATGCTCGAATTCGGCCGAAGTATAGCCTAACTTGCAATGTCAGATACTGAGAAGCTCTATCAAAATGCCGCTGGCTGCGTTGGGGACGCCTTGCCGTACTTGTGTACTGTCTGCGGCGTCCCCGCCTTGCCAGCGACCGCGCCGCTTCGCGGCACTCATTTTGATAGAGCTTCTTGGTCGATTCTGTAAGGCCAGTCTGTATTTATTGCTCAATCTTGCTGATGTCGCTGATCGTTATGCGGGCACTACCTCCGGCAAGTGTCAGATTGAGGCCTTGCGGTGGCCTGATGGCGTCCGGCTCACGCAGTATGTTGCCTGCGTCATCGCGCAAGATGGCATAACCGCGCTCCAGTGTGCGTTGTGGAGCGAGCAGTTCAAGTTGAGTCTGCAGCGCTGCGAGTTGCTGATGCTGCGCGGTGGTGCGCACAGACAATGCGGCGGACAGACGCCGGCATTGCTCGGTCAATTTTGAGCGCTGCATGCGGGTATCAGGTATTTGATGTTGTAGTCTGCGATCTAATTGTGACAACGTAAATCGTGCAGCGGTCAGTGGAATAGTGGCAGCATGATGCAAACGATTATGCAAGCCTGTCAGTCGTAATTTCTGATGCGCGATTGCAGCGCTGGGGCTGAGTAATTTGCGCGCATGCCAATCTAGTTTCTGGGCATGATGATCAAGCTGACGTCGCAGTGTGTTGGACAGGTCTTCTGCATATGCCGCCAAACTATCTATCCAGTCTGCGCGTGGTGTTGCTGCCAATTCTGCTGCAGCCGTTGGAGTAGGCGCGCGCAAGTCAGCGACAAAATCAGCAATGGTGAAATCTGTTTCATGCCCTATGCCTGCAATTACAGGCATGCTGCAGTTGGCAATTGCACGCGCCACGGATTCATCATTAAATGACCATAAATCTTCCATGCTGCCACCACCACGACAAACCAATAGCAGATCGCATTCTGCGCGCTGCGATGCAGTGTTGATGGCAGCAGTGATTTTTTCTGCAGAGCCGTCACCTTGTACCGCAGAGGGATACAAAATAATGTTGACATGTGGCGCGCGTCTGGCGAGCGTGGTTAGCACATCGCGCAGGGCTGCGGCTTGCAAACTGGTGACGATGCCTATGGATTTAGGAAAAACAGGTAGCGCGCGTTTGCGTTCCTGATCAAACAAACCTTCATCAGCTAATTTTTTCTTCAGCTTTAAAAATGCTTCATATAAATTACCTACGCCGGCTCGGCGTATGGCTTCAACATTAAGCTGAAAATCTCCTCTGGGCTGATACAGGCTGACTAAAGCGCGCACTTCAACTTTGTCACCTTCACGGGGATTAAAGTCTGCATATTGCGCGCGGCCTTTGAACATGACG
>CAIVDH010000322.1 GCA_903904635.1 uncultured Burkholderiales bacterium
AAGTCGTTAAATCCAATGCTATCTCGTCATGATTTTATGTCTTAGCGTGCTGGGTCAATGATCGATTTGCTGAATCTGATTTTTTATTTATGGATACACTGATTGTCTATTCGCTATTTGTTATCCGTTATTCGTTATTCGTTTTCCGCACCATTGTTCTATTAAAAATATTTTCATCATTTTATTTTTCCTTTTTCTGCAAACGATAAAAATCGATTCCGCCTGCGCACATTTTCCCGCTACACTTATACATCTCTGCGTTTGATTTTCACGGCAAATTCATGAAACCTGTTGCACCCGGAACGGTTATCTTTCATCGCTATCGCGGCTATGGCGTAGTCACCTCAGTCAATCTTATGACCGGCTGGATTTCAGCACGTTTCGGCGATGAAGGGCGCACACTGGATTTAAATTTATCTTGCGATCAGGTGCAAGATGCTGATGGCAATCCAATACGTTTTCGACGTTCTGCTCCTGACAGAATGCCGCATGGCCGTCTCATGGCCATGATGCGGCAGCTACATAAGGCCGGCTATCAACGGCTTTATCTTTATAGCTGGCCCAAACCATCCGGCATGCATTGGCGCTGGCATATGTTTACAGGTCCGCGTCAGTGGATGCAGCGCAGCTGGCGTGAAGGCTGGTATGGTTCAGGCGCTGATTACAATCTCAATCCAGTAATCGGCTGGGGTGATGCGCCTGCTGCAAGTACATCAAATCTGATTTCGTCATTGGCAAAATTTGATCCGCAGGGTCTTGCGCAAGCATTGGGCCGCGATGAAGATCACACCAAGTGGTTTGCGCACATCTGCGATGCGCTGTTGCCCAACTATGCTTTTTCATTGGGCTGGGACCAGCGTAACGGCTCACCGCCACCGCACTTGCCGATTATCGCTTTGCGTAACAAAGTGCCGCCTTATGCTGGCCCGCCTTTGCCCTGGCCGCCGGGTTGGAGTCGCTTATGGAGTAGCGTGCCGCGCATTGCACAGCAAAAGCTCATCACGGGAATAAATCACGCTGACGCCCCCTCAGACGCTGAGCGTTAATCTGTGCAATCGAAACTTCACGTATGCCGGGTATTAATTGCATGCTCTGTCCGGTGTTAATTACGCCGGTTTCTATCACCCGCAAATAGACGCCGGTATAGCCTGATTGCAGCATGTGTTTGACTGCATTTTTATAGCCCATACATGCAGCAAATTTATAGCAGGGTGCGCGCGGCTCTGTTACTTCCAAAAGCACGACACCTATCTGTAGTCTGTCGCCCACCCATAGCGCGGTTTCCAATAGTCCTGCTGTGGTCAGGTTTTCGCCAATTGCGCCCATACTTATTGGCGTACTCTGCTTTAATAGTCGCTCGCGCTCCTGCTGCCAAAATGCATAGTGTTCTATCGGATAAGCGTATACCGCTTTATCAAGACCGCCATGCACCGTCAGATCGGCTTGCTCGTCGCCGGTCAGACCGAGCCGATTTATCATCACGTCATCACTCACGGGCTGCTTGCGACTACCCGTCATGACAGTTTGTGCATTGCCTGATTCATTTACAAACAATGGCGCGACATGCGCAGTGTTAATACTAACGATATGCATAATGATTAATCAGCGCGGCAGAGTTACCGTTGCAACTGGCAGGCCTTTTGCAAAATCTACGATCGCTTGAAATGCGGGTCTGAAATATTGTTCATAACTTTCTTGCTCTACAAAGCCTATGTGGGGTGTAGCCAGCAGATTTTCTAATTGCAGTATGGTAGCCGTTGGTATCAGCGGCTCTGATTCAAATACGTCTATCGCTGCAAAACCTGGTCTGCCGGCGCGTAATGCCTGTTCCAGCGCGTCTGGTGCGATCAATTCAGCGCGGCTAGTGTTGACGATGAGTGCATCGGTTTTCATGCTGGCCAGATCGTCAGCAGTGACTGCGTAACGCGTGCTATCGCTTAAACGTAGGTGCAATGACAGCACATCAGATTGGGTAAACAATGCCGCTTTCGAATCGGCGATTTGCAAACCATCTGCGGCTGCCCGCGCGCGACTCTCTTGACTGCCCCAGACTTGCACTGTCATGCCAAACGCTTGCGCATATTTCGCCACCAGCTGACCTATACGGCCATAACCCCAGATACCCAATAAGCGGCCTTTTACTATGCGCCCCAGCGTGTTGTGTTGCGGATGTATGGATGCGCTTTGCCATAAACCTTGTTTCATCAGGCCGGCATATTGCGGAATTTTTCTGCTGGCCGCCATGATCAGCGCCCAGGTAAGTTCGGCAGGTGCAACCGGATCGCCAGCGCCATCGACCACCGCAATACCGCGCTCTGCTGCAGCCGCAAGATCGATGTGGCCTCCGATGCGGCCGGTCTGACAGATGAGTTTCAAGTTTGGCAGTTTTGCCATTAATGCAGCGGACAGCGTGGTGCGCTCACGAATTAAAACCAGCACATCAAAGCTGGCCAGACGGATGGCCAACTGACCCAAACCTTTGGCATTGCTATGGAATATTTTGACGTCCATGCCATCGAGCAGCGCATAGCATGGCAGG
>CAIVDH010000323.1 GCA_903904635.1 uncultured Burkholderiales bacterium
AAGCTCCATGGTGCCAACCTTGCAAATTGGTGATCTGATACTGGTCAATAAATTCACCTATGGCATACGGCTGCCAATTGGTAGTCAAAAAATTATAAATATTAACAATCCTAAACGCGGCGATGTAATGGTGTTTAAATTCCCTAAAGACGTATCGCTGGACTACATAAAACGTGTGGTCGGCGTACCGGGAGATAAGATCGTGTACAAAAATAAGCGCTTGAGTGTTAACGGTGTTGAGCTGGCGTATCAAAAGCTGCCTGACTACCTTGATGAGGAGCGTCTGACCTATTTTTCTCAATATCGGGAAACTATGGATCAGCGAACACACGGCATATTGAATGACGATAGAAGTCCTTCTTATGTGCCTAGCCCGGATGCTTTTCCTCAGCATGAATTATGTTCTTACAACCTTGAAGGATTTGCCTGCACCGTACCGGAAGGGCACTACTTCATGATGGGCGATAATCGAGACAACAGTCTGGATTCACGTTATTGGGGTTTTGTCCCAGATAAAAATATTGTCGGAAAGGCATTTTTTGTATGGATGAATCTTGGTAACTTAAAACGCATCGGTGGCTTTGACTAAAGAAATTTTTAGCGACTTGATGAGTCAAAAAATGCGTATGCGATCTAAATCTGTGGAATCGGCGCAAAACGGTTTTTCACTAACCGGTTTTCTTAGTAGCATCGTAATAATTGTTGTGGCTGGTTTGCTGATCCTGCGAATAGCACCAGGAGTAGTGGAATACTGGGCTATAGGAAGAGCAGTGTCAGCAGCTAAAGTGATGGCTAAAACTCCCGCTGAACTCAGGGCAAGTTTTAATAAAATTTTAGCTGCCGGTAATATTGACGTGATAGAAGGAAAAAATCTGGAAATCACGGGTATTGGCGACGATATGCAAGTCAGTTTTGCCTATCAGAAGAAAATTCACTTGGTTGGCCCTGCAAGTCTGGTAATTGATTACAAGAGTTCGACAGCGGCTGAAATATCAACTAAATCTGACATATAAAGAGATTGCCTTTCAAAATGGGATCAAAGGCGTTAGAAATTCGTATAGGTTACACATTTAAAAATGCTGAATTACTGCAGCAGGCTTTGACGCATCGTAGTCATAATATCGACCACAACGAGCGGCTCGAATTCCTCGGTGACTCAGTATTAAACTGCGTCGTTGCTGCCATGCTTTTCGAGCGTTACAACAGCATCGACGAGGGTGATCTGTCACGATTGCGAGCAAACCTGGTTAAGCAACAATCATTGTATGAAATTGCACAAAGTATCGATCTTTCTCAGTATCTGAGGCTCGGTGAGGGCGAATTGAAATCTGGTGGTTTCCGTCGACCTTCCATACTTGCTGACACATTAGAAGCCTTATTTGGTGCAATATTCCTTGATACTGGCTTTAATTCTGCGCAAGAAATCATTCGCTCTTTGTACGTCTCTGCACTAGAGACTGTAGATCCAAAATCCTTGGGCAAAGACGCCAAGACTTTGTTGCAGGAATATTTGCAAGGCAAAAAAATCGCTCTGCCGCAGTACAACGTAATTGCTACGCATGGTGCAGCACACAGCCAGGAATTCGAAGTCGAATGTCTGGTGCCTAAGCTTGACATTCAAGTCTTTGGCGGCGGTGGTAGTCGTCGTGCGGCCGAACAGGATGCAGCCAAGCATGCTCTTGATGCCGTTCAGCTTGCCTTGATCAAGACACCTGCAGGTACAAAAAAACCCAAGCCGCGCACCACTCAACTAAAACTAGCTGGTATTGCCACCATACAGCCAGACGCGCGACTTGATGATGTCAAGCCTGCAAAGAGCATCAGCAAATCTGAGCCCAATAAAACACTCAAACCCGAGTCTAAAAGATCTGACAAAACAGATTCTGGTGATCTCGTAGAAATGAACAAGCCCATGCAAAAAAATATGAATGTAAAAAAATCTGAGCAAGCCAGTGATCTTTTGTCTGAAGCAGAAGAGAAAAATAATGGTATCAAAGTCAATCAAAGCAAATCAGCATGACACCAGCTTTGAACGCTGAAAATTTCAGATGTGGTTACATCGCCATCATTGGCCGACCCAACGTTGGTAAATCAACCTTGATGAACGCCTTAATTGGTGCCAAGGTCAGCATCACATCGCGTAAAGCACAAACGACGCGTCATCGCATCATAGGCATACAAACCCGGGCTGATGCGCAGTTCATTTACACCGATACGCCCGGCTTTCAGACACGTCATAACAACGTTTTAAACAAAACCTTAAACCGTACCGTCACCAATACATTGATCTCCTGTGATGCCGTGCTTTACGTCGTTGAGGCGGGACATTTTGACGAAGCTGATCAGCAAGTACTGGCTCTCTTGCCAAGAAATGTACCTGCGATTTTGGTGATTAATAAATCAGACAAGATAAAAGACAAAGCGCAGCTCATGCCTTTTGCGCAAAAAGTCGCAGCACTACATGAATTTGCAGCCATCGTTCCGGTTTCGGCGCGTCAGCGTTTTCAGTTAGATCGCCTTGAGGCAGAAATACGCACCCACCTGCCGGAAAACGAAGCCGTCTTTGGTGAGGATGACATAACCGACCGTAGTGAAAAATTTCTTGCTACCGAAATCGTCCGTGAAAAAGTCTTTCGTTATGTCGGCGATGAATTGCCCTATACCAGTACCGTAGTCATGGAAAAGTTTGAGCAGGAAGGACAACTGCGCCGCATTTTTGTTGCCATACTGGTCGAGCGTGATTCACATAAATCCATGGTTATCGGACAAAAAGGTGCACGCCTGAAAGACATCTCCACCGAATCAAGGCTGGATATGGAAAAACTTTTCGGTGGTCCGGTTTATCTTGAAATCTGGGTCAAGGTCAAATCCGGCTGGGCCGATAACGAAGCCGGCCTGCGGGCCTACGGCTACGAATAAGCGTGCTGCCATGAGCGTGACTGCGCCCGCTGAAAAAATTGCAGCGCCATCGCGTGCAATCAATGCCCAGAGCAAATCACCTGAGCGCGAACATCGCGTGCTTAATCAGCCTGGGTTTGTATTGCACAGCTACCCGTATAAAGAAACCAGCTTAATCATTAATGTTTTTACGCGTGATTACGGCATCGTCGCTTTAGTTGCCAAGGGTGCAAAACGCCCGCATTCACAATTGCGCGGTGCATTACAAACATTTCAGCCATTGCAGTTGAGCTGGAGCGGCAAATCTGAAGTGCGTACATTGACAGGCGCTGAATGGGTAGGTGGTCTTTTGCCGCTGGAGCGATCTGCGCTGTTGTGTGGCTTCTATCTCAATGAATTATTGGTAAAGTTATTGGGTCGTGATGATCCGCATCCGGCATTATTTGATTCGTATGTGGTCGCCTTGAATCAACTCGCGCACGATGAGCCGCCAGCCATCGTGCTGCGCAAATTTGAGCTCGCCTTGCTCAAAGAAACTGGTGTCATCGGCAGCCTCATCACGTGTGCCGACAAACACCAACCGGTAGAGCCTGATCAGCAATATGTATTTGATCCTGAGCGCGGCCCGCGTCTGGCATTTGCCAGCGATACCACACCAGTAGTCGCGGGTAAAACCCTGCTCGACATGGCGGCTGAAGATTATCGTGACGCTACCACACAAAGCCAAAGCAAATTTTTAATGCGCTATTTGCTGACGCATCATCTCGGTGGCGTGCCCTTGAATACCAGACAAATTTTGATTGATTTATTACAGCTATAAATTACCCACATTAATTTTTCCTATGAGCTTTCTGCAACCTACGCAGTCCAGTCTTGATCTGGGCATCAATATCGATCACGTGGCCACATTGCGCAACGCACGTGGCACCACCTATCCTGACCCGATACAGGCAGCGTTGCTGGCTGAGCAGGCAGGCGCAGACGCAATTACGCTGCATTTGCGCGAAGACCGTCGTCATATCAAAGATGCAGATGTTGAAGCAATACGCCCCCTGATCACCACCCGTATGAATCTGGAATCAGCCGTCACAGCGGAAATGCTGGATTTCGCCTGCCGCATACGGCCGCACGATGTCTGCCTGGTGCCTGAGCGCCGCGAAGAAGTCACCACCGAGGGCGGGTTGGATGTCGTTCGCTATTTTTCGCAAGTCCGCGCAGCGGTGCAGCAACTACAGCAGCAAAACATACGCGTTTCATTATTCATTGATGCCGACAGCGAGCAAATCGCCGCAGCCGCCGAAGCGGGCGCACCAGTCATAGAATTACATACCGGCCGCTATGCCGATGCCCATGATCAGGCAATGCAAAATAAAGAATATGAACGTATCGCACTGGGTGCTGAAACTGGCATACGCCATGGACTTAAAGTTAATGCCGGTCACGGCCTGCATTACACCAATGTACAAGCCATCGCTGCGATGCCAGATATCACCGAATTAAACATCGGCCATGCCATCGTTGCCCATGCCGTATTTGTGGGCTGGCAAAATGCCGTGCGTGAAATGAAAGCCATCATGATCAAATCACGCAACCTGGCGAGTCACACATGATTTTCGGCATAGGAACCGACATCTTGCGCATAGACCGTATCGCGCAAACTATCGGTCGGCGTGGTGAGCGCTTTGCTGAAAAAATTCTGGGTCCGCAGGAGCTGGAAAAATACCATCGCCGCAAAGCCAAAGTAGAGACACGCGGATTACAATTTTTAGCTACACGCTTTGCAGCCAAAGAAGCGTTTTCCAAAGCCATAGGCCTGGGCATGCGTATGCCCATGACCTGGCGTGCCATGCAAGTCTTAAACGCACCGAGCGGCAAACCTATCGTCGTCACCAGCGGCGCCCTGACGGATTTTATGCATCAGCATGGCTTGAGTGCACACGTCACAATAACGGATGAAGCCGAATACGCAGTCGCCTTCGTCGTCGTGGAGAAAATATGAAGTATTTCGATGTAACTGCAAAACCCTTAGGCCCAGTCATGCTTGACGTCGCTGGCACCATGCTGGATGAAGATGATCTGCGGCGCATATGTCATCCGCAAACGGGGGGCATCATTTTGTTTGCACGCAATTACGCAAACCGTAAACAACTCGTCAATCTATGCGACATCATACATACGGCCAGGCCCGGCATATTGATCGCGGTGGATCATGAAGGTGGTCGTGTGCAGCGTTTTCGCGCAGATGGATTTACCCGCTTGCCTGCAATGCGTGCACTCGGTGAACTCTGGGACCGCGATGTACTGGCCGCATGCAAGGCTGCGACGGCAGTAGGTTTTGTGCTGGCCGCCGAATTGCGTGCTTGTGGTGTGGATTTATCATTTACGCCAGTGCTTGATCTGGACTACGGCGAATCCGGTGTAATTGGTGACCGATCTTTTCATCGTGATCCGCGCGTTGTGACCATGCTGGCAAAAAGCCTTAATCACGGTCTGGCGCTGGCAGGCATGGCAAATTGCGGCAAGCATTTCCCGGGACATGGATTTGTAAAGGCCGACTCACATACTGAAATACCAGTAGATGCGCGCGACCCAGAAGCAGTCATCAAAGAAGATGCCGCACCTTATGACTGGCTGGGTATGAGCCTGACCGCAGTTATGCCGGCGCATGTAATTTATCCGGAATATGATACTCACCCGGCTGGTTTTTCAAAAAAATGGCTCACGCTATTGCGTAAGAAAATGGGATTTGAGGGCGTAATTTTTAGTGATGATTTATCCATGGAAGGCGCCAGCGTAGCCGGTGATGTCGTACAAGGTGCGCATGCTGCATTAGCTGCCGGCTGTGACATGGTCCTAATTTGTAATTCGCCTGAAAAAGCGGATCAATTGCTGGAAGGCCTGGATCCATCGGTCAGTATTGATGCAGCCCGTTCTGCACAAAGACTGGCCAAACTCGTGCCCGTAACTAAGGCACTGGATTGGGACGCGCTACATAGCGATGTGCAATATCGCGCAGCAAAAAATCTGATCAAAACCCTGCGCTAAAAAATTTATCTAGTGCGATGCCTATATTTTTTAAATTTACAGCGCATATAAGCAGATGTCCGATACTGACATAACGCAGCCAGCTGATCCGCGGGCAGCCTTGCTCGCAGAAATAGGCAAGCTGCCGCATCTGCCAGGTGTATATCGGTATTTCGATGCGCAAGACAAATTGCTTTATGTAGGCAAAGCGCGCGATCTTAAAAAGCGCGTCTCCAGTTATTTTCAAAAAACACTAGCCAGTCCGCGCACTACAATGATGGTCGAACGCATAGTGCGACTTGAAACCACCGTTACGCGCAGCGAAGCCGAAGCGCTGATATTAGAAAATAATCTCATCAAGACCCAGCAGCCGCGTTTCAATATTTTATTCAGAGATGATAAATCCTATCCCTACCTGAAACTCTCGGATGGTGACTATCCGCGTATGGCTTATTACCGCGGCGCAGTCGATAAAAAAAATCAATATTTTGGTCCATTTCCCAGCGCATGGGCAGTTAAAGAATCCATGCAAATTCTACAAAAGATTTTTTTGCTGCGCACCTGTGAAGATTCCATCTTCAGTAACCGTAACCGGCCATGCCTGCTACATCAGATCAACCGGTGCAGCGCGCCATGCGTGAATTTAATCTCCGAAGAAGATTACGCAACTGATGTCAATAATGCAGCGCAGTTTCTGCGTGGCCGTCAAACTGAGCTGATGAGCGCACTTGAAACAAAAATGCAGGCCTATGCGGTCGAGCTAAAATTCGAGCAGGCAGCAATGGTGCGCAACCAGATCACCGCACTATCGCGCGTACTACATCAGCAAACCATGGAAACCGGTGGTGACACCGATATCGATATCATCGCCGTCATCGTTCAAGGTGGGCGTGCCTGTGTCAATCTGGCGATGGTGCGGGGCGGACGTCATCTGGGTGATCGCGCGTATTTTCCTTTGCATGTTGATGGTGCATTAACATTAGACAGCACCATCGAAACCGAAGTGCTCAAAGCATTTCTGGCCCAGCACTACATAGAAAAATTCATACCTTCTACCCTGATATTGAATCTTGAGCTTGATGAACCAGAGTTGATGCTCGCGCTCATGGCACAGTGCGGGCATCGCATCAACCTACTATTTCAGCCACAAGGCCAGCGCCGGCAATGGCAGGAGATGGCAATCAAGGGTGCCGAACTTGCGCTGGCGCGTTTGCTCTCAGAGCAAGGCTCGCAACAAGCCCGCACCCGCGCACTGGTCGATACCTTGGGTCTGGATGTAGCAGACATAGAAGCATTGCGCATCGAATGCTTTGACATCAGCCATACCAGCGGCGAAGCCACCCAGGCATCTTGCGTCGTCTTTCATCATCACCAAATGCAAAACGGCGAATATCGCCGCTACAACATCACAGACATCACGCCGGGCGATGACTATGCTGCCATGCGTCAGGTACTTACCCGACGCTATGAAAAAGTCGCAAATGGTGAAGGCGTCATGCCCGAAATCGTATTGATAGACGGTGGCAAAGGTCAGGTTGAAGTTGCCCGTCAGGTGTTAGTCGAGCTTGGTCTTGATATAGGTTTGATCGTAGGCGTAGCCAAAGGCGAAGGGCGCAAGGTCGGGCTGGAAACACTCATCTTTGCTGATGGTCGTGCAGAGCGCGAACTGGGTAAGGAATCTGCTGCATTAATGCTGATTGCGCAGATACGCGACGAAGCCCATCGCTTTGCCATCACAGGCATGCGCGCCAAACGCGCCAAAGCCCGCCAGACCTCGCGACTGGAAGAAGTTGAGGGTATAGGTGCCAAGCGCCGCCAGAAACTCCTGGCGCGCTTTGGTGGCCTGCGCGGCGTAATCGACGCCAGCGTCGAAGAGCTGGCATCCGTTGATGGTATTTCACGTCAACTGGCTGAAGACATTTATCGCCAATTGCATTAAATTAGGTGCTACAACCTGATAGTTAACATTCTCCTGACAAAAGCCCCCGTAATGCCATTCAACATACCCATACTGCTAACCTGGTTGCGCGTAGCACTTATCCCCCTTGTGGTCGGCGTTTTTTTTCTGCCGCCCGATTGGCTCACACCACATGAGCAGGGCATTGCTTCCACCGTGATTTTTGTTGCGGCTGCCATTACCGACTGGTTTGACGGCTATCTGGCCAGACGCTGGGACGAAGTCTCTGCATTTGGCGCCTTTCTGGACCCTGTGGCAGACAAACTGATGGTGGCCGGTGCCTTGCTGCTGCTGGTACAGCTGGACCGAACCAACGCTGTCATCGCCTTCATCATCATCGGCAGAGAAATCGCCATCAGCGCCCTCAGAGAATGGATGGCGCAAATCGGCGCATCTAAATCAGTAGCAGTCAGCTCGATTGGTAAAATCAAGACCGTGGCACAAATGGTGGCGATACCCATGCTGCTCTACGCCCATCCGCTTTTTGGGGTGATTGATACCTTGTATGCAGGTCAGCGCTTATTGGAAATTGCGGCAGTGTTAACCATCTGGTCGATGTTTTATTATTTGCGTAAAGCCTGGCCCATGATCAGGGATCGCGCCGAAGATTGAAAATGTTTTAATTGATTTTGTTGACAAAGGCTTGTTTCGGTTTATAATTCCGCTTCTGTTTTACGCGGGAGTAGCTCAGTTGGTAGAGCGCAACCTTGCCAAGGTTGAGGTCGAGAGTTCGAGACTCTTCTCCCGCTCCAGGATGCATAAAAGGGAAGCCCGCAAAGCTTCCCTTTTTCATTTCAGGGCAATCACGAATAGCGCAAATGCGGCTTAGAGTGGTTTAGCAAAGTTTAAGCATCACGGTTACAATACGCACCCTTGGCGGGGTAGCAAAGTGGTTATGCAGCGGCCTGCAAAGCCGGAGACGCCGGTTCAATTCCGACCCCCGCCTCCAAATTTCAAAAAAAGCGCCGCAAGCGCTTTTTTTATTGGTTGTCTGACTTACACTATCGGTTGCGGGAACAAGCCCAGCAATCTGCACTCAATGCCTGAGTGGTGAAATTGGTCG
>CAIVDH010000324.1 GCA_903904635.1 uncultured Burkholderiales bacterium
ATCGCTAAGCATACGTCGTCCTATCGGCTAGTTTGTTATAAATATTAAGTAAATACTTTTTGCTGAAAACACAAAGCGGGCAGATGATGTTTACGTCACAAGATTTTGCGGTGTGCCAGCAATTGATTTCTCAATGTTGTCGATTAGCTGATCCGCAAGAAATTGCATCGCGCCGTCCGATGCCCAGGCTACATGGGGCGTCAGTATGAAATTAGGCATGCGCAATTCAAGCAAGGGATTGCCATTTTTGGGTGGTTCTTTAGTCAACACATCAAAACCTGCACCGGCAATAAGGCCGGTTTCTAATGCTGTTTTAAGTGCCTGTTCGTCGACTAGCCCACCGCGGGCGGTATTAATCAAAATGGCGCTGCGTTTCATTTTTTTGAATTGCTCGATGCCGATAAAATTACGTGATGCCGGCGTTAACGGGCAGTGCAAAGAAACAATGTCTGACTGAGTTAAAACAGTTTCAGGGTCTGTGAATTCCACATTAGCTGCCTTGGGTGGCGGATGGTCAGCAAACAGCACCCGCATGCCGAGCGCACGTGCAATAGCAGCTGTTGCTTGACCGAGTGCACCTTCACCGAAAATACCTAAAGTACTACCGTGCAGATCTTGTATGGGATGATCAAAAAAACAGAACTGATCTTGTGCCTGCCAACGACCGCGCAACACATCCTCTCGATAAGCAATGAGATTGCGACGCAATGCAAATATCATTGCGAATGTATGTTCAGGCACCGTGTGTACGGCGTAATTGCGAATGTTCGCCACCGCAATGCCTCTCTCGCGGCAGGCATCGATATCGATCACATCATAGCCCGAGGCAGCAACCGCAATCATCTTCAGCTCTGGTAGCTGTTCTAAACTAGCTCTGCGGATTGGCACTTTATTAGTGATAGCGACCGTCGCGCCAGCCAGGCGGCCGGCCACCAACGATTCTTCCGTCTGGTCATACTCTTCCCATGCGTGAGAAAAGGATGGACGACGTACCTCAGCCTTTAATGACTGCCGATCGAGAAAGACTATGCGTTCCATGCGTTTCCTTGCTTTGATTGTGGGTGTCACGTGCGATCAAACCAGATGGTGCGGAATGATGGCGCCAATACTCTCCGGCAGCTGCAGTACCACTGCCGGGCGCGACCTTGATGCCACAGTCAAGCATGGCCATTTCTGCGCCAGCGATAGCAGCCATCAAGTGCACTTCATTCATGTCGCCAAGATGACCAATACGGAATAATTTACCTGCTACTTTGGATAGGCCAGCTCCCAGTGATACGTTGTAGCGATTAAATGCTCGCGCAATCACATCAGCACCGTTGATACCTTCGGGCACCATGACAGCTGAAACGGTATCGGAATACCATCTCGCTTCTTTTGCGCACAGCTGCAAGCCCCAACCTTTGGTAACGGCAGCACGCACACCTTCGGCGAGGTAATGGTGTCTCGCTATGATGTTGTCCAAACCTTCTTCTTCTATCATGTGCAACGACTCGATCAGGCCATACATCAAGGACAGCGCTGGCGTATAAGGAAAATATCCCGTTGCGTTGGCGTTGATCATGTCATTGAGGTCAAAGTAGCAGCGTTTAAGCTGGGCGCTATGACGCATCTCCAAAGCCTTTGGGCTTGCACAGAGAATGCCAAGACCCGCAGGCAGCATCAGTCCCTTTTGTGATCCAGAGACAGCCATATCAACGCCCCAGTCATCGAATCGAAAATCAATCGATCCCAATGACGAAACACCATCAACAAATAATAGTGCTGGATGCTTGGCCTCATCGAGTGCTTCACGAACACCTGAAATATCAGAAGTCACTCCCGTTGCAGTTTCATTGTGGCAGGCCAAAACAGCTTTAATGCGGTGTTGGGTGTCGGCCTTCAAAATATCTGCATACTTCTGAAGAGGCACGCCTGTGCCCCATTCGCAGTCAACGATCTCCACATCTAACCCTATGCGAGTACACATGTCTATCCACAAATGACTGAACTGACCAAACCGCGCAGCCAGTACCCGGTCACCAGGCGATAGCGTATTAGTTACAGCAGCTTCCCAGCAGCCAGTACCCGACGACGGAAATACAAACGGTGTGCCATGCTCAGTGCGGAAAAGCTTTTTCAAGCCAGGCATGATCTCGCGGGTGATTGCCGGAAATGCTGGCGAACGATGGTCTTCCATCGACACCATCATTGCTCGCATCACGCGGTCAGGTATGTTCGTTGGTCCGGGTACAAATAAAAAATTACGTCCAGCCATAATGTGCTCCTTCCATGTCAATTCAAATTTGAAAATGACGTTTGTTGCCGCTCTAGGTAGGAGCGGGGAAAAATCGATGTATGGGCATCAGGCGGAATACACTGGGAAAGCATCAGTCAGCTTTTTGACGTCTGCTTTTACGCGCTCAATGTTTGCTACATCTTCTGGATGGTCGAGCACATCTGCTATCAGGTGCCCGACCTTCGTTGCTTCAGCTTCTTTAAAACCGCGGGTTGTCATCGCTGGGCTTCCCAAACGAATGCCGGAAGTCACAAACGGTTTTTCAGGGTCATTAGGTATGCCATTTTTGTTGCAGGTGATATGAGCTGATCCTAAGACCGCCTCTGCCGCTTTACCGGTCAGCTTTTTGCTGCGCAAGTCAACCAACATTACATGCGATTCAGTACGGCCAGATACGATACGCAAACCACGCTCAATCAATGCCTTGGCCAAGGCATCCGCATTTTTTAACACTTGCTGCTGATACGTTTTGAACTCGGGTGCAAGTGCCTCCTGAAACGCGACAGCCTTTGCAGCAATTACATGCATCAGTGGGCCGCCTTGCAATCCAGGAAAAATCGCACTATTAATTTTCTTTGCGATTTCTTCATCATTCATCAGAATAATGCCGCCACGAGGACCGCGAAGGCTCTTGTGCGTAGTTGATGTAACAATGTGCGCATGCGGTACCGGATTGGGATACGCTCCACCAGCGATCAGGCCAGAATAATGTGCCATGTCGACTAACAAATAAGCACCTATGTCGTTCGCTACTTTTGCAAAGCGCGCCCAATCGATCTTGAGAGAGAACGCCGAAGCACCAGCGATGATGAGTTTTGGTTTTTTCTCATGCGCGAGTTGTTCCATCTGCGCGTAGTTAATGTCTTCGTGCTCGTCTAATCCATATGAGACCACATTGAACCATTTACCCGACATGTTGAGCGCCATACCATGAGTAAGATGCCCACCTTCAGCCAGAGACATACCCATGATGGTGTCACCAGGATTTAAAAGCGCCAGAAAAACTGCCTGATTGGCCTGCGATCCGGAATTAGCCTGCACGTTTGCGAAATTCGCACCGTAGAGTTTTTTTAGTCTTTCAATGGCCAGCGTCTCAGCGATATCAACAAATTCACAACCACCGTAATATCGTTTGCCGGGATAGCCCTCGGCATACTTGTTAGTAAGTTGTGAGCCTTGAGCCTGCATCACTGCGGGTGAGGCATAGTTTTCTGAAGCGATTAATTCAATGTGATCTTGCTGGCGCTGATTCTCTAGCTGTATGGCTGACCAAAGCTCGGAATCAACCTGCTCGATGGTTAAGCTGTTTGGAAATGCGCCAGCAGCGCTTGCTACTTTCTGCAACATCGAGGCTCTCCTAGATAGATGAACTTCAAAGAAAAGTTAATAGGTGCAATACGACAAGATCTAATAAGTTACCGATGAGTTCAAATAAGTAAAACTAAATAATTTTTAACTCATTAGTAAGTAAAACTTACCAATTTCAAAATTTATCAAAATATACATATCATTTACGTCCTAAAT
>CAIVDH010000325.1 GCA_903904635.1 uncultured Burkholderiales bacterium
AAAAAAAATAACCCCAACAATAAACGTTCCAGCCCCGCCTATACCAGTCCAAATAGCGTAAGCCGTTCCGATAGGAATGTGTTGTTGTGCCAGCCAAAGAAAATAACCACTGAGGGTCATGAAAAAAATTGCTATAGCAATACCAAACCAACGGCTCTCGGGTGATTGAGAAATTTTTATCCCTACAGGCCAACCAATCTCAAAAAGACCCGCCAAAACAAGATAGACCCAACTCATCCTTACCCCTCAAATACCGAAAGCTGACGAACGCAAATTAACGCGTGTCAGAAGCACACGATGAATAAGGAAATGCCACTGTCGGACAATTTGCGCGTAACAGGATCAGATCCTTAAACATCTAAGCTCGAAGAAACTTTCTACTCCCACTCTATCGTCGCCGGCGGCTTCCCCGATATATCGTACACAACACGATTAATCCCACGCACTTCATTAATAATCCGATTCGACACGCGTCCCAATAATTCATGCGGTAAATGCGCCCAGTGTGCGGTCATGAAATCTTGCGTTTGCACGGCACGCAATGCAACTACATATTCATAAGTGCGGCCATCACCCATGACGCCTACTGACTTCACTGGCAGAAAAACAGCAAATGCCTGACTCGTCGCTTCATACCAGTTTTTATGAAAATGCCCGACCGGATGCCCCTCTGCTAATTCTTGCGGCAACGGTATGGTAGTGTTGCGCAACTCTTCGATAAATATCGCATCCGCGCGACGCAGCAAATCAGCGAATTCTTTTTTCACTTCACCCAATATGCGTACGCCCAAACCCGGCCCCGGGAATGGATGGCGATACACCATATCGTGCGGTAAGCCTAATGCCACACCTAATTTGCGCACCTCATCTTTGAACAGGTCACGCAAAGGTTCAAGCAGCTTTAAGTTTAAAGTTTCGGGCAAGCCGCCCACGTTGTGATGGCTCTTGATGGTGTGCGCACCTTTTTTACCTTTGCCTGCACTCTCAATCACATCAGGGTAGATCGTGCCTTGCGCCAGCCATCTGGCATTGCTGAGCTTGCCGGCTTCCACCTGAAAGACTTCTACGAATTCACGTCCTATAATTTTGCGCTTGGCTTCCGGGTCAGCTACGCCTGCGAGCTTGCCCATGAACTGTTCAGTTGCGTCGACATGTATGACTTTCACGCCGAGATTTTTACCGAACATGTCCATCACCATTTTGCCTTCATCCAGGCGCAACAGACCATGATCAACAAACACGCACGTGAGTTGGTCACCAATGGCGCGATGTATTAGTGCTGCCGCCACGCTACTATCCACACCGCCAGACAATCCTAAAATAACCTGATCGCTGCCTACCTGTTTGCGTATGGACTCCACAGCTTCAGTCACATAATCAGGCATATTCCAGTCACCTTTGCATCCGCAAATCTCATGCACGAAACGGTCCAGTATTGCCGTGCCTTGCAGGGTGTGTGTGACCTCCGGATGAAACTGCACTGCATAGAGTTTGCGTGCTTCATCTGCCATGCCGGCTACGGGGCAGCTATCGGTGGATGCCATTAATTTAAAACCTGGCGGCATGTCGATGACTTTGTCGCCATGGCTCATCCAGACTTTGAGCATGCCGTGACCTTCGGCGGTGACGAAATCATTAATACCGTTTAAGAGTGCCGTGTGTCCGCGTGCTCTGACTTCTGCATAGCCAAACTCACGCACCTTGCCGTTCTCGACCTTGCCGCCCAGCTGCGCTGCCATGGTCTGCATGCCATAACAAATACCCAGTACCGGCACGCCCAATTCGAATACCGCTTGCGGTGCACGCGGTGTGTCGCCTTCTGTGACTGAACTAGGACCACCGGAGAGAATAATGCCGGCCGCACCTGAGGCCCGTATGAATTCATCGCTCACGTCATACGGATGAACTTCAGAAAACACCCCCGCTTCGCGTACGCGTCTGGCGATTAACTGGGTGACTTGCGAACCGAAGTCCAGGATGAGGATTTTGGAATGCATGAATGCTCTTTATAAAAAAATTCAGGCGGCATTGCTGCCGCCTGTATATGTTGCTAATAATTTTAATCAGCGCGGTAGTTAGGCGCTTCTTTGGTGATCTGCACATCATGCACATGCGACTCGCGCATGCCGGCTGAGGTGATCTCTACAAATTCAGCTTTCTCGCGCAGCTCATCAATCGTTGAACATCCGCAATAGCCCATGGAAGAACGTACACCGCCTACGAGCTGATACAAAATGGCCAGCACGCTACCTTTGTAAGGCACGCGTCCTTCTATGCCCTCTGGTACAAACTTGTCGGTGTTGTTGGAGGCATCCTGAAAATAACGATCAGCAGAGCCATCCGCCATTGCGCCAAGACTACCCATGCCGCGATACGATTTGTAGCTGCGTCCCTGAAACAGTATGACTTCACCCGGCGCTTCTTCAGTGCCTGCAAACATGCTGCCCATCATCACGCTAGATGCACCTGCTGCCAGCGCCTTGGAGATATCACCTGAGTAGCGTATGCCGCCATCGGCTATGCAGGGTATGCCGGAGCCTTCCAGTGCTTTCGATACATTCGAGATCGCGCTGATCTGCGGCACGCCTACACCGGCAACGATACGCGTAGTGCAAATAGAGCCTGGACCTATACCGACCTTGACGCCATCAGCACCATGGTCAAGCAGTGCCTTGGCTGCCGCTGCGGTAGCGATATTGCCGCCTATGACTTCTACATGCGGAAAACGACGCTTCACCCATTGCACACGATCGAGCACACCTTGTGAATGACCGTGTGCGGTATCAACAATAATTACATCCACACCAGCGGCCACCAGCAACTCAACACGCTCGTCGTTATCCGGGCCCACGCCTACAGCTGCACCAACGCGCAATTTGCCTTGCTCGTCTTTGGAAGCATTTGGATGTTCGGTAGATTTAGTGATGTCTTTTACAGTGATCAAGCCGCGCAGCTCAAACGCATCATTGACCACCAGTACGCGCTCTAAGCGATGCTTGTTCATTAACCGTTTGGCTTCTGCGGGGTCGGCGCCGTCTTTGACATACACAAGTTTGTCACGCGGAGTCATTTTGCTGCGCACTTCGGCATCAAGCTCTTCTTCGAAGCGCAGGTCACGATTGGTGATGATGCCAACTACAACTTTGCCCTCTACGACAGGAAAGCCGCTAATGCCGTGATGACGCGACAGTGCGATCACATCGCGAACTTTAGTAGTAGGCGGTATGGTGATGGGGTCCCGCACCACGCCAGATTCAAAGCGCTTGACGCGG
>CAIVDH010000326.1 GCA_903904635.1 uncultured Burkholderiales bacterium
AAGGCAGCATGTACGCAGCAATAATCAAATTCAATACCTTGGCCGATACGATTAGGCCCGCCACCCAGCACCATGATTTTTTTGCGATTAGTCGGATTGGATTCGCACTCTTCTTCATAGGTGGAATACATGTAGGCGGTATCGGTGGCAAATTCACCGGCGCAGGTATCGACACGCTTGTAAACCGGACGCAAATTAAATGCATGACGATACTCACGCACTGCTTTGTCTGTAGTCTTGAGTAATTTAGCCAAACGTCTATCCGCAAAACCTTTGCGCTTTAATACCAGCAGCGTAGCTTTATCGATGGCATCCAATGACTGCGTATCTAGCCATAATTCAATATCAATGAGTTCTTTAATTTGCGCCAGAAACCACGGATCAATATGCGTTAACTGATGCACTTCTTCCATCGTAAAGCCTTGGGCGAATGCGTCACCCACATACCAGATACGTTCTGGTCCGGGCTCACCAAGCTCCTCTTCAATCACTTCGCGATCGGTGGTTTTTTCATTCATGCCATCAACACCAACCTCTAGGCCGCGCAATGCTTTTTGAAACGACTCCTGAAAGGTGCGGCCGATTGCCATCACTTCACCGACTGACTTCATTTGTGTCGTCAGATGACTGTCTGCAGTGGGGAATTTTTCAAAAGCAAAACGCGGAATCTTGGTCACAACATAATCAATACTCGGCTCAAACGAAGCCGGCGTAGCACCGCCAGTGATTTCATTGCGCAATTCGTCCAGCGTAAAACCGACTGCCAGCTTGGCTGCGATTTTTGCAATCGGAAAACCGGTTGCTTTGGAAGCCAGCGCAGAAGAACGAGAGACGCGCGGGTTCATTTCAATGACGATCATGCGGCCATCATCAGGATTAACCGCAAACTGCACATTGGACCCACCCGTATCAACGCCAATCTCGCGCAACACAGCGAGTGACGCATTACGCATGATCTGATATTCCTTGTCCGTCAGCGTTTGTGCTGGCGCCACGGTAATGGAATCACCCGTATGCACACCCATAGGATCCAGATTTTCAATCGAGCAAACGATGATGCAGTTATCGTTCTTATCGCGCACGACTTCCATCTCGAACTCTTTCCAGCCGATCAGCGATTCTTCGATCAGTAGTTCCGTAGTCGGTGAAGCTTCCAGGCCGCGCTTGCAGATGGTTTCAAATTCTTCTGCGTTATAAGCGATACCGCCACCGGTGCCGCCCATGGTGAATGAAGGACGAATAATGGTCGGGAACCCTAATTCTTTTTGCACTACCCATGACTCTTCCATGGAATGCGCCACACCTGAACGCGCAGAACCCAGACCTATCTTGGTCATTGCATCTTTAAATTTTGATCGGTCTTCGGCTTTATCAATCGCCTCAGGACTCGCACCAATTAATTCAACGCCGAATTTATCGAGCACGCCATGTCTGTGCAAATCCAGTGCGCAATTTAGCGCAGTCTGTCCGCCCATGGTGGGCAAAATAGCATCAGGCTTTTCTTTGGCAATAATACGTTCCAGCGTCTGCCAGGTAATCGGCTCTATGTAAGTCACGTCCGCCATTTCCGGATCGGTCATGATAGTGGCCGGATTGCTGTTAACGAGGATGACTTTGTAACCCTCTTCACGCAATGCCTTGCAAGCCTGCGCACCGGAGTAATCAAATTCACAGGCCTGCCCGATGATGATAGGGCCGGCACCAATAATCAAAATACTTTTAATGTCGGTACGCTTAGCCATTTTTGTGAGTCTCCATCATCGCCACAAAGCGATCGAACAAGGGGGCAATGTCATGCGGGCCGGGCGAGGCTTCAGGATGTCCCTGAAAGCAGAATGCCGGGCGATCAGTGCGGGCAAAGCCCTGCAGCGAGCCATCGAAAAGTGATACATGGGTTACGCGGCAGTTTGCAGGCAAGCTAGCCTGATCGACTGCGAAGCCATGATTTTGTGAAGTGATATGCACTTGTTTGGTATCGAGATCTTGGACCGGATGATTGGCACCGTGATGACCAAACTTCATCTTCAAGGTGCGCGCACCCGAGGCCAAGGCCATGATCTGATGGCCCAGGCAAATGCCAAAAGTCGGCATGCCCGCATCAATCAGTTCACGGGCCGCAGCTATCGCGTAATCACAAGGCTCGGGATCGCCCGGGCCGTTCGAGAGAAAAATACCGTCCGGCTTCAATGCCATCGCCTCGGCAGCCGAAGATTGCGCCGGCAATACCGTCACCTTGCAGCCGCGTTCAGCCAGCATACGCAAAATGTTGTACTTGACGCCGTAATCGAAGGCAACCACATGAAATTTTGGTGCGGTTTGCTTTCCATAGCCGCTACCCAGTTTCCATTCGGTCTGCGTCCACTCATAGGCTTTGGTCGTCGAGACTACCTTGGCCAGATCCATGCCGGCTATGCCAGTGAAAGCACGCGCACGCTCTAACGCCATCTCAGGCGTGGCATCTGCACCGGCCAAAATAGCGCCGCTCTGCGCGCCTTTTTCACGCAAAATTCTGGTCAGCTTGCGCGTATCAATGCCCGCAATCGCGACAATGTTTTCCGCTTTCAGATAATCAGAGAGGCTTTGCGTGGCGCGGAAATTAGAAACTTGTATGGGCAAATCACGAATGATCAGACCGGCTGCATGCACCTTGTCAGACTCGACGTCTTCCGGATTGACACCGGTGTTGCCTATATGTGGATAAGTCAGCGTGACGATCTGACGACTGTAGCTCGGGTCAGTGAGTATTTCCTGATAGCCCGTCATGGCAGTATTGAAAACGACTTCGCCGCTGGTGTGACCAGCAGCACCAATAGAAAAACCCTGAAAAATCGAGCCATCCGCGAGCGCGAGTATGGCCGGCACTGTGTTGGCCGTAAAAAATGGCGGCAAAGGTAACTCCTGAGTTGTTACCGCCGCTGCAAGACGCCTGCACGATTTTTCAATCCGTCTCAACCACTAAGGGTGGACGTGGACTGTATCGCTGCGGAACGAAGAGGGAATATGGGTGCGCGGGCGGCAGGGTAAATTAGTTAAACCTTGCAATTATAGCCCGAAGGCACCCCTTCGGGCAACATGCACTCTGGGTTAGCGAGTCGTGATCCGACCCGCCTTGCCAAAATTGAAACGTGTTTACAGGCCTAATGCGGCAATACCAGCACGCGCGATTTGCGCATCTTCACTAGACTTGACACCTGATACGCCAACAGCACCCACGCATACACCATTGACCAGCACAGGCACACCACCTTCAAGCAGGCCTTCAATATTTGGCGCAGACAAAAAGGAAAAACGTCCATTATTAATAATGTCTTCATAAATCTTGGTCTCACGCTGGCCTAAGGCTGCAGTGCGCGCCTTGGCAGGACCTATCGAAGCTGACAACGGTGCGGCGCCATCCAGCCTTTGCAGCCACAGCAAATTGCCGCCATCGTCTGCAATCGCTATGGTGACAGCCCATTTATTGGCCAGTGCCTCTGCCTCGGCAGCGGCGGCGATTTTTTTGACATCATCTAGCGTCATGACTGGTTTGGACTGCATGATTTCTCCTTTTTTTGAAAGGGCAGATTGTACGCCAACTCACCAATCATCAATTTAAAAGTGCATCTGAACCAGCCTACACTTTGACAAGGCCACCCGGCTTGGCTTACATTGCGCCCAACACTTGCTTTTAATAAGGCGCAGCGCTTGCCCATTCTTGCCATAACTATTCGACATGCCCCTCGTGCCCTTTGGCGCAAAGGGCTGCTTGCGAGCGTAATCATGGCAACACTCAGCCTGCAACCAGCCTGGGCACAGGAAGAGCAGAAACAGGAATCAGCCAGCGCATTGAATAGCTTGGGCAACCTCAGTAGCCTCAGCAGCTTCACCGACCGTGCAGCCAATCTGGCAATTGAAGCGATGTCCCTAATCGGCATACATTACCGGCGCGGTGGCACTACGCCTGAAAACGGACTCGACTGCAGTGGCTTGGTACGCTATGTATTCAGAACAAACCGTGGCGCAGACCTGCCCCGTACATCAGCAGAAATGAGTAAGCTCGGTGAGCATGTAGACCAAAAAGATTTACAGCCCGGCGATCTGGTATTTTTTCATACACTCAGACATGCGTTTTCTCATGTCGGCATTTATCTGGGTGACAATAAATTTATACACGCGCCATCAGCCGGCGGCAAAGTAAGAATAGAAAGTATGGATTTGTCTTACTGGAAAAACCGTTTTAATGGCGCACGCAGAATTGCAGACAATACCGAAACCGAAAACAATCGTTAAGGTTTTGCGCGCAGCGCTTTTAACCGCTGACGTATCCCTTCTATCTCCAGCATGGCAGCTTTCTCACCGGCCAATATCGCCAGGTTTCTGCCATTAAAATCATTACCCTTCATCGCGCCCAGCGCAGGTTGAATCACACTATCAGCCTGCTTTAATTCATACTGATTAATGCTCTGCCCCATGATGGCAAAAGTCTGCAGTAATACTTCAAATGTACTACCGGCAGCTTGCGCATCAGGCTGCGCAGATATATTTACAGCAATGATAAAATCTGCACCCATCTTGCGCGCAAAACTCACCGGCACAGGCGATACCAGCCCGCCATCGACATAATCAATATTATTTATTTTTACCGGATTAAAAACACCTGGCACCGCCGATGAAGCGCGCACAGCCAGACCAGTGTTACCGCGTCTGAATAAAATTGGCTGCCCCGTATGCAAGTCCGTTGCCACGGCACCAAAGCTGATCTTGAGTTTTTCTATAGGCAGATTGCGCACAGACTTATTCACATAATTCTGTAGCCCCTCACCCTTCAACACACCAGTAGACTGCGAAAAGAAAGGCACAGACCAATCAGAAATAGCCGCCTCTTCCATGTCCATCGCCATTTTTTGCAAAGCAAAGCCATTATTACCTGCGGCATACAGCGCACCAACTAAACTGCCTGCGCTGGTACCCAACACCATATCAGGCACAATGCCGTTTGCTTCCAACACCTTGATCACACCAATATGGGCAAAGCCGCGTGCCGCGCCGCCGCCTAGCACAAGGGCGATTTTAATTTGACGCGC
>CAIVDH010000327.1 GCA_903904635.1 uncultured Burkholderiales bacterium
AGCCGACGCGATTTTGTTTGGCGCAGTTGGCGACTGGCAGTATGACAACCTGGAGCGGTCCTTGCGCCCAGAGCAGGCCATCCTTGGATTACGTAAGCATCTGGGGCTGTTTGCAAATTTTCGTCCTGCGATTTTATATCCAGAGCTGGCCGGTGCGTCAACGTTGAAGCCTGAGGTGGTCTCGGGTCTGGATATTTTGATTATCCGCGAGCTCACTGGTGATATTTATTTCGGCCAGCCGCGTGGTGTGCGTGAAGCACCGGATGGTCCGTTCAAAGGTGCGCGTGAAGGTTTCGATACCATGCGTTATGCCGAGCCTGAAATTCGCCGTATTGCGCATGTCGCATTTCAGGCTGCACGCAAACGCGCAAAGCGTTTAACGAGTGTAGATAAAGCCAATGTGCTGGAGACTTTCCAATTCTGGAAAGACATCATGATCGACGTGCACAATGAATATCCGGATGTCGAGCTTGATCATATGTATGTGGATAACGCAGCGATGCAACTGGTACGCGCACCGAAAAAATTTGACGTCATGGTCACCGGAAATATGTTCGGCGATATTTTGTCGGATGCGGCAGCGATGCTGACCGGCTCTATCGGTATGTTGCCTTCTGCCTCGCTTGATGCCAACAACAAGGGCTTGTATGAACCTTCACATGGCTCGGCACCTGATATCGCGGGCAAAGGCATAGCTAATCCGTTAGCAACGATATTGTCCGCTGCGATGATGTTGCGCTTCTCGCTCAATAAAGTCGCTGATGCAGATCGTATTGAAGTGGCAGTGAAAAAAGTATTGGCGCAAGGATTGCGCACAGCAGATATCTACGAAACCGGTACCACGAAAGTGGGCACGGCAGAGATGGGCGACGCGGTGTTGAAGGCCTTGGTCTGATAAACACATAGCAGCGATCAAAGTGCAGTAACAATATTTTCAACAACATTATTTGTACGGCAGGATAAAAATGAAATTAGTCGGCTTGGTAGGTTGGCGTGGAATGGTAGGCTCAGTGCTGATGCAGCGCATGCAGCAGGAAGATGATTTTGCGCATATAGAGCCGGTATTTTTTTCTACATCCAATGCGGGCGGTAAAGCCCCGGCTATGGCAAAAAATGAAGCAAACCTGAAAGACGCTAATGATATCGATGCGCTAAAAAAATGCGACATTGTCCTGACCTGTCAGGGTGGTGACTACACCAGTGAAATTTTTCCCAAGCTGCGCGCAGCTGGCTGGAACGGATACTGGATAGATGCGGCGTCTTCGTTGCGCATGAAAGACGATGCCATCATCGTGCTCGATCCTGTCAATCTGGATGTAATCAAACACGCGCTGAAGTCTGGTGTGAAAAACTATATCGGCGGCAACTGCACGGTATCTTGCATGCTGATGGGGCTGGGTGGTTTGTTTCAGCATGATTTGGTTGACTGGATGACGTCCATGACTTATCAGGCTGCATCCGGTGGCGGCGCGCAGCATATGCGTGAATTGCTGACACAGTTTGGCAGCATCAATGCTGAGGTTAAGGCTTTGCTGGATGATCCGGCTTCAGCAATCTTGGAAATAGATCGTAAAGTGCTGGCAAAACAGCATGCGATGACTGCAGACGAGACCCAGCAATTTGGTGTGCCGCTGGGTGGCAATCTGATACCTTGGATAGACAAAGATCTGGGCAATGGACAATCGCGCGAAGAATGGAAAGCTGGCGCTGAAACCAACAAAATTCTGGGGCGCGGCGACGCATTTGGCAAGCAGGCGAAATCGGCGATTGCTGTTGATGGTTTGTGTGTGCGGGTAGGGGCAATGCGCTGTCATTCACAAGCATTGACTATCAAGCTTAAAAAAAATGTACCACTAGATGAAATCAACGACATCATCGCCAGCAATAACCAGTGGGTTAAGCTGGTACCAAATAATCGCGAGGCGTCGATGCAGCATCTGACACCTGCCGCTACCACGGGTAGTCTGACGATACCGGTTGGTCGTGTGCGCAAAATGGAAATGGGTGGTGATTATCTGTCAGCTTTTACAGTGGGTGACCAGCTGCTTTGGGGCGCCGCAGAACCGTTGCGCCGCATGCTGCGCATCGTGCTCGAAGACTGATAATTTCAAACCAAGTATTGGTAAGCGTTGTTAGGTTGCTACGCTAAATCTTGTTTTGAGGTGCCGAATTAGTTTGTATGGGTTTTAATTGCTGACCAAAATTCTGCTGGCTTGCAACTGGCAAGGTGCAATGTTATGGTCTTGAACCTTAGTCATTGATGGCAGTAATGTCGCTGGGTTTTATCGCTGAGTTTTTCTTTTGATTTACCACGCTATTTAGCTATTTATTTTCTTACGTGAAAACTTCTATCCATAAATTGTTGATTGCTGTGTTGTTGGTGTCTTTGCCACTGACGATTGCAGCTGCTGCATTGGGTGAGGTGAGTGTACGTTCGGCTATCGGTCAGAAGCTGGATGCAGAAATAGAAATCGTTGCACTTACTGCAAGTGAAGCAGAAGCGATGGCTGTGCAGCTGGCATCAGCGGAAGCCTATGCGGAAGCGGGAGTGGAATTCAATCCATTATTACGTACACTCCAGTTCACAATAGAGAAAAGAGCTAACCGCTATTTTGTGCGGGTTAGTTCGGATGGTATTGTCAATGACCCATTCATTACTATTTTGTTTGAACTTAACGCGAGCGGCAGCCGGACTATTCGTCAGTATGCAATTTAGCTTGATCCGCCAGCAATTGATGAGGTGACTGTCGCAGCGACAGAACCGCAAACCGTTACTCAGGCTGAGCTTGATGCGGCCACACCAGCAGCACCAACGACATCTGATGCAAAAGCGGATACGGCATCAGATACAGCAGCGACTACCGCCAAAGAAGTCAGTTCCAGTCGTGTGGTTGGTCGTGGCGATACCCTGGCGCAGATTGCTGCTCAAATTCGCCCCGCTGATGCCAAGATTGAACAAGTCCTGATTGCCTTGCAGCGTCTTAATCCCGCTGCGCTAGTTGGCGATAATATTAATCGCATTAAGTCAGGCAGTGTCTTGACCCTGCCTGATGCCGATACCATCAAGGCCATTGATCCTCGCGATGCGCGCAAATTGGTCTATGCACAGACTACCGACTTTAATCGTTATCGCAGCCAGCTCGCACAGCAGGCACGCTCGTCTGCAGTGACTGCAGAAAATGCCAGCCCTGATAACAATCGCAGCAGCAGCGGCAAAATTGGGGTACAGGTAAGAGAGCAGGGTTCGAATAAAGCCAGCCAAGACAAGCTGCGTTTAAGTGCAGCTGGCGTAACGGGTGATGCGTCTGGCGCAGCATCTGATGTCAGTAGCCTCGATAAAATCGCCAATGACAAGGCACTGAGTGAAGCCAACGCTCGCGTCGCAGAGCTGGAAAAAAATGTCCAGGACATGCAGCAGTTGTTGGAATTGAAAAACAAGACCTTGGCTGAGATGCAAAATCGCGCTAGCTCTGCCGAGGCCGTTGCACAGCCTGCGGAGTCTGCTGCAGCACTACCCGTACCCACCGCAACTGCCCCGTCGGTAAAGACCGAGCAAGGCTATATGGATCAGTTGATTGCATCATTTGCTGCGATAACTTTACTGGCGCAGGATCCATCTTTCATGATGGCTGGTGGCGTTGTACTTGTATTGTTGCTGGTATTCATACTGGTGCGAGCACGCCGTCGCGCGCGCAATGATTTATCAGCCGTAAAAGATAATTTGAAAAAAACTGCTGCCGGATCTCAGTCTATATTCGGTGCTGCAGGTGGTCGCAATATTGATACGAGTAATAGTGTCTTTCATTCTAATTTTGTACCCTCTGTCAGTCAACTTGATACAAATGAGGTGGATGCGGTTGCTGAAGCTGATGTGTATGTTGCTTATGGTCGTGATGAGCAAGCCGAAGAAATCTTAATTGAGGCGCTGCGCGTGCATCCTGAGCGCAATGCACTGCGAGTCAAGCTGCTGGAAATTTATGCACGTCTGCAGGATAAACAGAAATTTAATCGGTTGGCTGTCGAATTACAGCAGTTGACGCGCGTATCGAGTGACGAGTGGCAGCAAGCACTCAAGATGGGACAAATCCTTGATCCTGCCAATTCACTTTATCAGCCATCTGATTTACCCTCGTCCGGGATGATATTTGGCAATGCGCAAAGCAGAACACAAGATCAACGAATTGAGCCTTCACTCAAGCTGGTTGTCAATGACCCGCCTGCGGCTAAGCAGTCTGACATACTCGATTTTGATTCCAAGCTTGAGGGTATGCTGGCTGCGCAAAAACGTGACACGATAGGTGGTAACCCTTCCCGCTCCGGGGCATTGCAGATACATAGTTCTGAATTTGCGCTGACGGTATTGAATGACGCTTTTCCAACGGCCAAGCCGACCAGCGACGAGCATGCGCTTCATGCATTGCGCACGAAATTTGATCTGGCATTGGCATGCCAGGAGATAGGCGACAGTATCGGTGCGCGTGAGCTGCTTAGCGAGGTTGCTAATGCACAGCATCCGGAGCTCGCAAAACGCGCGCAGTCTCTGCTTTCGCAACTCGCGTAAAATCCACATTTGAATTTGTAATCAGGTGGCACGATGATGTGTACCAGCCAGCTCGCGTCAGCTTGCTACGGATCCCCAATAATCCCTCATTAGTCTTCCGCTACCGGCTCTGGCAATTAGCCATCTCTAAAAATTAAAGGCATACAGAGAGTGAAACGGATTGTGCTTGGTGTTCAATATGACGGCTGTTCTTGGCAAGGCTGGCAGCGTCAGCCGCATGGTAAGACTGTGCAGAA
This sequence comes from uncultured Burkholderiales bacterium, assembly GCA_903904635.1. GTDB lineage: Bacteria > Pseudomonadota > Gammaproteobacteria > Burkholderiales > Burkholderiaceae_D > Pernthalerella. Next base: position 4,798 of record CAIVDH010000327.1, read on the forward strand.
CAGGCTAGAGTCTGCGCTGACTGAATTTGTTCAGCAGCCGGTTGATATTGTTTGCGCAGGCCGTACCGATACAGGTGTGCACGCCATTGAGCAGGTGGTGCATTTTGATTCTGACGCTAAACGTGAATTATTTGCCTGGGTTAGAGGTGTCAATGCGCTGCTGCCCTCATCAATTTCTGTGCGCTGGTCTGCTGCATTGCCAGTTGGTGAGTCTGATGCATTTCATGCGCGCTATTGTGCAACGGCGCGCACCTATCAATATTTGATTTACAACGATCCCATACGCTCGCCTTTATTAAAGGGCAGGGCAGGATGGGTGTTTCGCCCGTTGCAGTCAGAATTAATGCGCGAGGCGGCGCAGGCATTAATTGGAACGCATGATTTTTCTGCTTTTCGTGCTGCAGAATGTCAGGCCAGCTCACCTGTACGCACCATGCATCAGATAGACGTTACCCAGCAAGGTAATCTGATTATGATCACGTTCAAGGCAAACGCCTATTTGCATCATATGGTGCGCAATATTGTGGGTGCGCTGGTGCAGGTTGGCTTGGGTAATCATCCACCTTCATGGATGGCTGATTTGTTGGCTGGTCGGGATCGCACGGTTGCAGCGCCCACTTTTTCGCCAGATGGTTTGTATTTGGCAAAAATTGATTATGATCCGCGCTGGGCATTGCCGCAGGCTGTAAAGACTGCTCCCTTATTTTGGAATTATTCCTGATGACGCATAGAACCCGAATTAAGCTGTGTGGACTGACACGCTTGGAAGATGTAGAGCAAGCGGTTGCCGCCGGTGCAGATGCAATCGGTTTAGTTTTTTATCCACCGTCTCCGCGCAGCGTGAATGCACAACAAGCTGGGCAATTGCTGTCTGTAATGCCGCCCTTTATCAGCAGTGTTGGTTTGTTCGTTAATGCTACGGTCGAAGAGATTGAAATGGTGCTGGCGGCTGCGCCCATATCAATATTGCAATTTCACGGCGATGAGACTGTGGCGCAGTGCTGCGCCATCGCAAAAAAAGTGCAGCGTCCTTTTGTGCGGGCATTGCGGGTCAGGCCAGATACGACTGCGGCAGATTTGTTAGAATGTGATTCTCAATTCCGCTCAGCCAGTCCGCTTTTTGCCGGGCTGTTGCTTGATACCTGGGTGGATGCTTACGGTGGTAGTGGAAAGGTATTCGATTGGTCTCTCATTCCCGCAGACCTCGCGCGTCGGGTCGTTTTAAGTGGTGGCTTGAACGTTCAAAATGTGACTGATGCCGTGGTCGGCGTCAGGCCTTTTGCCGTCGATGTCAGTAGTGGCATTGAATCAGCAAAAGGTATCAAGGACGCAGCAATGATGCATGCATTCGTGTCTGCCGTACGCGCAGGCGACAGTCAAATTACTTAAAAGAGAACACCATGGACCACAACACAGCACATCTGGGCGATGAAGATGCCCAAGGCCATTACAATTTTCCTGATGCCAGCGGCCACTTCGGCATTTATGGCGGTAGCTTTGTTTCTGAGACACTCACGCATGCGCTGGAAGATCTGAAAGCGACCTATGAGCGCTATATCGATGATCCGGAATTTTTGCGTGAATTTCATCATGAACTGAAATATTTTGTCGGACGCCCCAGCCCTATTTATCATGCGCGTCGCTGGTCGGACGAAATGGGCGGCGCACAAATTTATTTCAAGCGCGAAGATTTGAATCACACCGGCGCACACAAAATCAATAACGTTATCGGTCAGGCATTGCTGGCCAAGCGCATGGGTAAACCACGTGTGATCGCCGAAACCGGCGCTGGTCAGCATGGCGTGGCAACGGCAACCATCTGCGCCCGCTTTGGTCTGGAGTGTGTGGTCTACATGGGCAGCGAAGACGTCAAACGTCAGGTACAAAATGTGTATCGCATGCAGTTGCTGGGCGCCACGGTGGTGCCGGTTGAATCAGGTTCTAAGACGCTTAAAGATGCGTTGAATGAAGCCATGCGCGATTGGGTCACCAATGTAGAAGACACGTTTTACATTATCGGTACGGTAGCTGGTCCACATCCGTATCCGATGATGGTGCGTGATTTTCAGTCTGTGATTGGCAAGGAATGTATAGAGCAGATGCCAGAGCTTACAGGACGCCAGCCTGATTATGTGATGGCCTGTATTGGTGGTGGCTCCAATGCAATGGGTATTTTTCATCCCTACATTGATCATCATGAAGTCACGTTGATTGGTGTTGAAGCGGCGGGCGAGGGCATAGAAACCGGCCGTCATTCCGCTGCGTTGCTCGGTGGTGTGCCGGGTGTCTTACATGGTAATCGTACTTATCTGCTGCAAGATGAAAACGGTCAGATCATCGAAACCCATTCTGTTTCGGCCGGCCTGGATTATCCGGGTGTGGGTCCTGAACACGCATGGCTAAAAGATTCACACCGTGCGCAGTATGTGTCCGTCACGGATGCAGAGGCTGTAGCAGCCTTTCATCATTGCTGCGAAATTGAGGGTATTATTCCGGCGCTGGAATCAGCGCATGCGCTGGCGTATGCAGCCACTTTTGCAGCAACGCTGCCTAAGGATAAAACCATACTCATCAACTTGTCTGGTCGTGGTGATAAAGACATGCACACGGTGGCCGAGTTTGACAAGCTGCATCCTTCCGTTAAATAAGAGGCAGCCACATGTCAAGAATCAAAACAATCTTCGCAGGGCTGGCAGCACAAAAGAAAAAAGCACTAATTACCTTCATAACGGCAGGCGATCCTGCTCCCGAGTTGACGGTGCCTTTACTGCATGCACTGGTGGCCGGTGGTGCTGACATTCTGGAGTTGGGCGTACCATTTTCTGACCCGATGGCGGAAGGTCCGGTGATACAGCGTGCCTGCGAACGCGCATTGAAATTTGGCGTAAATATGCATGATGTACTGGGCTATGTGCGCGAGTTTCGTAAAAGTAATCAGCACACGCCAGTAGTCTTGATGGGCTACGCAAATCCTATCGAGCGCATGGGCATGCAGGTATTTATTGATGCGGCCAAAGAAGCCGGTGTGGATGGTGCCATCGTGGTGGATTATCCGCCGGAAGAATGCGTAGAATTTGCAGCTGCCTTGCAAGCCCAGGATATGGATCCGATTTTTCTGCTGGCACCAACTTCTACTGAAGAGCGTATCCGGCAAGTAGCCAAGGTTGGCAGCGGCTTTTCCTATTATGTTTCGCTACGCGGTGTAACAGGCGCAGCCAACATCGATACGGTTGAAGTGGCTGCTCGCATCGCAGCTATACGTGAACATGTGAAGCTGCCTATAGGCGTGGGCTTTGGTATACGTGATGCAGCGACAGCCAAGGCAGTTGCTGCGGTATCGGATGCAATCGTGATCGGCAGCCGGATTATTCAAGAACTGGAAGATACGCCGCGTGAACAGGCCGTCGCTGCTGTTCAGACTTTTTTATCGGGTATTCGTAAAGCCATTGATGAGTAAGTAGCGCACAAAGAGCAGAGTACCAATTTCTAATTGCCAATTCAGCAATACATGTTGAATTGGCACAAATTGGCATCGCGGGACTGCCAAAGGTACAATGCGGTCATCTTGGTGTTACCCGCACCCATCCCATGAAAG
>CAIVDH010000328.1 GCA_903904635.1 uncultured Burkholderiales bacterium
CGTTTTGTTTTTAAACTGTTGCTTTAATGGCAAATAAAGGGCAATATAATTTTGGTATAAAAAAGACATTAAATTAAACTCACATTTTCCTTTTTTTTGAAATTATCCGAGCCTATGAAAGCTTGTCTTACCGCATTTTTGTTACTAGTCATAGGGTCTGTATGCGCGCAGGGTGTGTATGTTTGTACCCAACCCAATGGCAGTCGCGAGTATCGCAACACCGGTGATACCCGGGGCTGTAAAAAGCTTGATGTTGACGGTATTTCCATGGTTCCGTCGACGTCTAATCAGCCCGGATCTGCATCTAAAGATAAATCTGCAGCAATTTCTGACCCTTCATTTCCCCGCATCGACAATCAAATACAAAAGCGACGTGATCAGGATCGCATGCTGATATTGCTGGAAGAGGTGAAGTCAGAAGAGGCTAAGCTTGCCAGTCTGAAAAAAGAATACCAAAACGGCGAGCCTGAGAGACTCGGTAGTGAACGCAATTATGCAAAATACCTGGAGCGAGTCGCGTTGTTGAAGGAAGAGCTGCAGCGTACTGAAAAAAATATTGAATCACTAAAGCGCGAGATTAGTAATTTAAAATAGGATTGCGCCGGCGTATGTCCGGACCCATCGGTCCGGTAGATCAATGAAATAACCAAGAGGCCGCATTGCGGCTCTTATTTTTTGGATTAATGTGAATATTTTATCGAACTCCCTCGGTGGCTTGGATTTGCTGGCATCAGCCGTATTGGTGCTGGATGCCGAAGGCCGTATTGCCTACGCCAATGCGGCAGCAGAAAGCTTGCTGGAGAGCTCATTTAAGTTATTAAGCCAGTACCGTCTGGCAGATCTGTTCGTCAATGGTGACAAACTCGCTGCAATTTTTGAGCAGGCCAGACAGCACCAGTTCGATGAAAAGCGCGAAGACTTATTACTTGAACGAGCAGGCAGAGTGCCGCTGCAGGTAAGCATGATCGTGACCGTCCTTGATGACCCTGAAAATCCTGTTTTGATCGAGCTGCGTGAAAACGTCCAACAGCTCAAGCTGGACAGGGAAGAGCGCATACTTGACCAGACGCAGGCCAATAAAGAACTCATACGCAATCTGGCGCACGAGATAAAAAACCCGCTAGGCGGCATACGTGGTGCCGCACAGTTACTTGAGCTGGAATTGCCGGACCGCCATCTGAAAGAGCTGCGTGAATACACGCAAGTGATCATTAAAGAGTCTGACCGGCTGCAGACGCTAGTTGACAGACTGCTGGCACCACACAGGCGGCCGCAAATAGTCGGTGACGTCAATATTCATGAAGTATTTGAGCGGGTGCGCAGCCTGATCATGGCCGAATTTCCTGTGGGTCTGAGCATACGCCGCGACTATGACTTGTCGTTGCCTGAATTCAGGGGCGACAAAGAGCAGCTTATACAAGCCGTACTCAACATTGCCCATAATGCAGCGCAGGCATTGGCCGTGCGCATTGCTGTGGGAGATGCAGAGCTGATTTTTCGCAGCCGCATCATCCGTTCGGTCACCATCGCAAAGGTTCGATATCGGCTGGCACTAGACTTGCATATCATAGACAATGGACCGGGCATACCGGCTGATCTGAAAGACAGGATTTTCTATCCGTTAGTCTCCGGCAAGGACGGTGGCAGCGGATTAGGGCTGACACTGGCTCAAACCTTCGTTCAGCAGCATATGGGCGTCATTGAATGTGACAGCCGCCCCGGCCATACGGACTTTCGGCTACTCATCGCATTGCCCTGAACACGTGCAAAGCGGGTTTTAAGTAGCCTGAAAACTAGCAAGATGGTTGGGCAAGCACCGCTTTGGTGCTTGTTATCAGATAGGCGAGACAGCAAAAACCATGAAACCGATCTGGATAGTTGATGATGATGAATCTATACGCTGGGTATTAGAAAAAGCATTAGCCCGCGAAAACCTGGCGACCAGAAGTTTTTCCAATGTACGCGACACCATAGAAGCGTTAAAGACATCGAAACCACAGGTGCTGGTATCGGATATCCGTATGCCTGGTGAATCTGGTCTTGAGCTCTTGCAGCATGTAAAAAGTAACCATCCCGGTTTGCCTGTAATCGTCATGACAGCCTTCTCTGATCTTGATTCAGCTGTGGCTGCATTTCAGGGGGGCGCATTTGAATATCTGGCCAAGCCTTTTGATCTGGACAAGGCCGTGGAACTGATACGGCGCGCGCTCGAAGAAAGCCTGCGCGAATCAGACGGCGAACAAGCCGCTGCTGACACGCCTGAAATTCTGGGTCAGGCCGCTGCTATGCAAGACGTGTTTCGAGCAATCGGAAGGCTTTCGCAATCAAATGTTACGGTCTTGATTACCGGTGAATCCGGAACAGGTAAAGAGCTCGTGGCGCGTGCCTTGCACAAACATAGTCCACGTGCAGCGCAGCCATTCATTGCATTGAACACAGCAGCCATTCCCAAAGACCTGCTTGAATCTGAATTATTTGGTCATGAACGCGGTGCCTTTACCGGCGCACAATCAACACGGCGCGGTCGTTTTGAACAGGCTGAAGGCGGCACGCTCTTCCTCGATGAAATAGGCGACATGCCCTTTGATTTGCAGACGCGTTTATTGCGTGTGCTGTCGGATGGGCATTTTTATCGCGTAGGTGGTCATCAGTCCATGAAGGCCAATGTGCGCGTGATCGCAGCGACCCACCAAAATCTTGAACAGCGTGTGCGAGAAGGGCTGTTTCGTGAAGATCTTTATCATCGACTCAATGTCATACGCCTGCGTCTGCCATCGCTGCGCGAGCGGCATGAAGACATCCCTATCCTGACGCGGCATTTTTTAGCGCAGAGCGCGCGACAATTAGGCGTAGAAGCCAAGCGTATGTCAGATCAGGCGATGCAATTTATTACTACGTTGGATTTGCCAGGCAATGTGCGTCAGCTTGAAAATTTATGTAACTGGATTACCGTCATGGCGCCGGGGCAGACCGTAGAAGTCAAAGACCTGCCGCAAGAACTCATCTCGGGCAATACCATCAGCCAGGGCGGCCCCATAAATTCGGTTACGTCGAATAACGCACCCTCTGTTGTAACCGTAGCTGCTGAAACACATATCGTTGAATTCAAACCAGTCTTGACAGAAAGTGCCTACGCGCCCTCGGCTCTCGTAGGTGGTGCAGTTCCTGTATCGCTAACCGTTACGGAAAAACGCAACTGGATCATGTTGCTCGAAACCGAGGCCGCGCAAATGCTGACAGCAGGCAAGTCGGAAGTGATGGATATATTAATCAGAGAATTTGAATCAGCCCTGATCAAGACTGCGCTAAAGCACACTCATGGCCGTAAAAACGATGCAGCCATACGTCTGGGCATAGGCCGCAACACCATCACCCGCAAAATACAGGAACTCGGTATCACTGGAGGTAAAGACGATTAACTATTTAGACGTTTTAAATTTGGCAGACAGCGTCTTAAGATGACCCTGTCTCCTCTTTCAGTCGTCGCCACAGGGTAGTCCGGCTGATACCCAGATGTGCAGCAGCAGCAGCGCGATTGCCATTAAAATGCGCAAGCGTGTCGGCGACATGAATGCCAGGTGCTGCAGTAGCAATATCACTGGCCGCAGCTCGGTTCAACTCAGGTGCCAGCTTCAATACAAACGCAGGCGTTAAAGCCTGCAGTGGCTGCACTGCCAGAAACAAAGCCACACGCTGCATCAGATTGCGCAGTTCGCGTACATTGCCCGGCCAATCATACGCTTGCAAGAGCGGCGCACAAGCCACTAACTCTGCATGCAAATTCGCATGGGGCCGCACATTCATTGCAGCCAGCGCATGCTTGAGACACCATTCAGCCAGCGGCACCAGATCTTCACTGCGCTCACGCAAAGACGGCAGCTGCACGCGCAACACACCCAGCCTATAAAATAAATCGGCGCGAAATTTTCCTTGCGTAATGCGCTCTTCCAGATTGCAATGCGTGGCGCTGATGATGCGCACATCCACTGCAACCGGGCGTGTGCCACCCACACGCACCACTTCTTTTTCTTCCAGCACGCGCAGCAATCGCGTCTGCAGTGTTAACGGCATCTCGCCGATTTCATCTAAAAACAAAGTGCCGCGATGCGCTGCTTCAAACAAGCCCGCATGACCACCGCGACGTGACCCTGTAAAGGCGCCTTCTTCATAGCCAAATAATTCTGACTCTAACAACGACTCAGCAATCGCGCCGCAATTTACCGCAACAAACGGTTTTGATGAACCCGGCGTGCGGCTGCTCTCGCGATGAATCGCCTGCGCCACCAATTCCTTGCCCGTCCCCGTTTCACCTTGTATCAATACCGTTGCCGGCGATTTGCCATACAGCGAAACCGTATCACGCAGCATCTGCATTTTTTCTGAATCACCACGCAAATCATTAATGCTGTGCCGTGCGCGCAAAATTTCACCGGCAGGCTGATTGCGACCACGCGGCATCTCTAGCTGCGTTACACGCGCAATTTCAAATGCATCATCAAACGCATGCCGTATCGACGCAGCAGAATACACAAACACGCCTGTCATGCCCGCTTCTTCAGCTAGATCCGTAATCAGACCAGCACCCACTACCGCCTTGATACCTGCTGCTTTCATTTCATTAATCTGTGCGCGCGCATCTTCTTCCGTTACATAGCTGCGCTGCATAATCTCTATGCCAAAAGTATGCTGAAACTCTGTGAGCTCAGGCAGTAGTGATTGATAATTTATCAGGCCTATCGCTGGCGAAATTTGGCGCGCACGGGCCAACGCCTGCATCACATCAAAGCCGCTGGCTCTGGCGATAACAACAGGCACAGCGAGCCGGCTTTTTAGATACGTGCCGTTGGAGCCAGCAGAAATCACTGCGTCACAGCGCTCAGTCAATAGCCGCTCACGTATATGCGTGACTGCATCTTCAAAGCCTAAATTAATAGGCTCGATAATGGCGCTATCGTCATATTCCAGCGTAATGTCGCGAAACAAATCAAACAGCCGCGATTTGGATACCGTCCAAAAAACGGGCTTATTACTGTCGTCACGGTTATTGTTGGAAGGGCGTGCCATGTTTCAAATATGTTTCGCGTTTCAAAAATAGATGCATATTGAAACATAATCTGAAACACGCTGACAAGACATTTGTCATCTTGTTTTTTTGTATAGATTTTCAAGCCTTTGTTTTACATGAATAAATTGCAGGCGAGTGCTAGCGTGACAGTAGCATCGGCGCATCTTGCGCTATGGCACAGTGATTGCAAATAAACCCGCAATCATTCACCCCAAAATAGTCCCAAAACAATCTCCAAAACAGGATCACCCATGAGCATTCAATCAGCAGGCGCAAAATTCCGGCAGGCGATGAAAGAAGAATCGCCATTGCAAGTCATAGGCGCCATTAACGCCAATCATGCGCTATTAGCCAAGCGTGCCGGCTTCAAGGCGATTTATCTCTCCGGTGGCGGCGTTGCAGCCGGCTCGCTGGGCTTGCCTGATCTGGGCATTTCTAATCTGGATGATGTGCTCACCGATGTGCGCCGCATTACCGATGTGTGTGATCTGCCGTTGTTGGTCGACGTGGATACCGGATTTGGTTCATCTGCATTTAACGTTGCGCGCACAGTCAAATCCATGATCAAGTTCGGCGCAGCTGCGATACATATAGAAGATCAGATCGGTGCCAAACGTTGCGGCCACAGACCCAACAAAGAAATCGTCACCAAGCAAGAAATGGTCGACCGCATTAAAGCCGCAGTGGATGCACGCACCGATGAAAATTTTGTCATCATGGCGCGCACCGACGCGCTGGCAGTTGAAGGATTGGAATCAGCCATAGAACGCGCAGTTGCTTGTGTAGAGGCGGGTGCTGACATGATCTTCCCAGAGGCGATCACCGAGCTGGCTATGTACAAACAATTCGCCGCTGCGGTGAAGGTGCCGATTCTGGCCAACATCACAGAATTTGGCGCCACGCCACTCTACACAGTCGAAGAACTGCGCAATGCAGATTGCGGTCTCATCCTTTATCCGCTGTCAGCTTTCCGCGCGATGAATAAAGCGGCAGAAAATGTCTATATGGCGGTACGCCGTGATGGCACGCAAAAAAATGTCGTCGATACCATGCAGACCCGTATGGAGCTCTATGAGCGTATCGGTTATCACGATTTTGAACAAAAACTTGATGCGCTGTTTGCGCAGCAAAAAGCTAAATAATTTTAAAAATTTTTAAAAAATTCCGAGACAACGATAAGGAGCATCTCATGAGTGAACAGCAACCTGGCGGCTTTAAGCCAAAAAAATCAGTCGCACTATCTGGCGTAACAGCCGGTAACACCGCGCTTTGCACAGTCGGCAAAACCGGTAACGATTTGCACTATCGCGGCTATGACATCCTCGACGTGGCGGATGCCTGCGAATTTGAAGAGATCGCACATTTGCTGGTGCACGGCAAGTTGCCTACCTCTGCAGAACTCAAAGCCTACAAACAAAAACTCAAAGCTTTGCGCGGCCTGCCAGTAAGCGTCAAAGCAGTACTGGAATTTCTGCCAGCTTCTTCGCATCCTATGGATGTCATGCGCACCGGTGTCTCTGCACTCGGTTGCACACTGCCAGAAAAAGATGATCACAATGCACCCGGCGCGCGTGATATTGCTGACCGCTTGATGGCTTCATTGGGTTCCATGCTGCTGTATTGGTATCACTACAGCCACAACGGTAAGCGTATCGACACCGAGACCGATGATGAATCTATCGGCGGCCATTTTCTGCATTTGCTGCATGGCGAAAAGCCATCAGCTATGTGGGAAAAAGCGATGCACACTTCACTGATTTTATATGCAGAACATGAGTTCAATGCCTCAACCTTCGCTGGTCGCGTGATAGCCGGCACGGGTTCAGATATGTATTCTTCCATCACCGGTGCCATCGGTGCATTGCGCGGCCCCAAGCATGGTGGTGCCAATGAAGTGGCGTTTGAAATTCAGAAGCGTTATGACAATCCGGACGAAGCAGAAGCCGATATCCGTCGTCGCGTTGAAAACAAAGAAGTCATCATCGGCTTCGGTCATCCGGTGTACACCATCTCGGACCCGCGTAATAAAGTCATCAAGCAAGTTGCGCATACTTTGTCCAAAGATGCAGGCTCAACCAAAATGTTTGATATCGCCGAAAGACTGGAAACAGTCATGTGGGATGTGAAAAAAATGTTCCCTAATCTGGATTGGTTTTCAGCCGTGTCATATCACATGATGGGCGTGCCTACCGCGATGTTCACACCGCTGTTTGTCATTGCACGTACATCAGGTTGGGCAGCACATATCGTTGAGCAGCGCATTGATAATAAGATTATTCGTCCAAGCGCAAATTATGTCGGTCCCGAAGATTTGAAGTTTGTACCTATCGCTAAGCGTAAGTAAAGTTCAGATGTAAGTCGTAAACACACTGGATCTCGGCCTGTGCCGGGATCCAGTGTCGTAGTTTTTTAAAGTTGTACTGCAATCAACCCAACCTCGTATTTCTAGGACTACTCAGGCCATGAACACCGCACACCGCAAACCCCTACCTGGCACCAAACTCGATTACTTCGATACACGCGCTGCTGTTGATGCGATACAGAGTGGCGCTTACGACAAGCTGCCCTACACCTCGCGCGTATTGGCTGAAAATCTGGTGCGTCGCTGTGATCCTTCCACACTCACTGATTCATTAAAGCAGCTAATCGAACGCAAGCGTGATCTGGATTTCCCCTGGTTTCCGGCGCGCGTCGTATGTCATGATATTTTGGGTCAGACCGCATTGGTTGATCTGGCCGGTCTGCGTGACGCTATCACCGCGCAAGGCGGCGATCCGTCATTGGTAAATCCTGTCGTGCCTACGCAGTTAGTTGTTGATCATTCGCTGGCCGTGGAATGTGGTGGTTTTGATCCGGATGCCTTTACTAAAAATCGCGCCATCGAAGACCGTCGTAATGAAGACCGTTTTCATTTTATTGAATGGACCAAGAAGGCATTCAAAAATGTCGACGTTATACCGCCGGGTAATGGCATCTTGCATCAGATTAATCTGGAGCGCATGTCGCCGGTGATACAGGTAAAAGATGGTGTCGCTTACCCCGATACTTTAGTCGGCACTGACAGCCACACCCCTATGGTAGATGCGCTCGGCGTGATCGCCATCGGTGTAGGCGGACTCGAAGCAGAAACCGTCATGCTCGGCCGCGCTTCATGGATGCGCCTGCCAGACATCATCGGTGTTGAGTTAACAGGCAAACCACAACCCGGCATCACCGCCACCGATATCGTCTTGGCGCTGACAGAATTTTTGCGCAAGCAAAAAGTGGTGTCTTCTTATCTGGAATTTTATGGCGATGGTGCAGCCAAGCTCACACTGGGTGACCGCGCCACCATCTCCAACATGGCGCCAGAGTTTGGTGCCACTGCTGCGATGTTTTATATTGATGAGCAAACCATCAAATATTTAAAACTGACCGGTCGTGATGATGCGCTCGTCAAGCTGGTGGAAACCTATGCAAAAGAAACCGGGCTGTGGGCAGATACGCTCAAACATGCCGAATACGAACGCGTGCTGCAATTTGATCTTTCCTCTGTCGTGCGTAATATCGCCGGTCCATCCAACCCGCACGCACGCGTGCCTACCTCTGAACTAGCTGCGCGCGGCATTAGCGGCAAAGTAGAAAATGAACCCGGCCTGATGCCGGACGGTGCCGTCATCATCGCCGCCATTACCAGCTGCACCAACACCAACAACCCACGCAACATGATTGCCGCTGGTCTGTTAGCGCGTAATGCAAATCGCTTAGGCCTGACGCGCAAGCCATGGGTTAAGAGTTCACTCGCACCCGGCTCCAAAGCAGTCGCCTTATATCTGGAAGAAGCCAAGCTGCTGCCAGAGCTGGAAGCCCTGGGCTTTGGTGTGGTGGCCTTTGCCTGCACCACCTGCAACGGCATGTCAGGTGCGCTCGATCCAGTCATACAAAAAGAAGTGATTGAGCGTGATCTGTATGCAACCGCCGTATTGTCTGGCAACCGCAATTTTGATGGTCGTATCCATCCGTATGCCAAGCAGGCTTTCTTAGCTTCGCCACCGTTAGTCGTCGCTTATGCGATAGCTGGCACCATACGTTTTGATATTGAAAAAGATGTACTGTGCATGGATGCAAACGGCAAACCCGTGACGCTCAAAGACATCTGGCCTACCGATGAAGAGATCGATGCCATTGTCGACTCCAGCGTCAAGCCCGAGCAGTTCCGCAAAGTGTATGACCCTATGTTTGCGATACAAATCGATAACGGCGAAAAAGTCAGCCCGCTGTATGACTGGCGCGCGCAGAGCACCTACATACGTCGTCCACCTTACTGGGAAGGCGCGCTCGCAGGCGAGCGCTCGCTCACCGCTATGCGTGCGTTGGCAGTCTTGGGTGACAACATCACTACCGACCATTTATCGCCATCCAACGCCATCATGCTCGACAGCGCAGCCGGTGAGTATCTGGCAAAAATGGGTTTGCCTGAAGAAGACTTCAACTCCTATGCCACCCATCGTGGTGATCATCTCACTGCACAGCGTGCCACCTTTGCCAACCCCACATTGAAAAATGAAATGGTGCTGCAAGACGGTAAAGTCAAAGCAGGCTCGCTGACCCGTATAGAACCGGAAGGCAAAGTCACCCGCATGTGGGAAGCGATAGAAATCTACATGGAGCGCAAGCAACCGCTGATCATCATCGCCGGTGCTGACTATGGTCAGGGCTCGTCACGCGATTGGGCAGCTAAAGGTGTACGTTTGGCGGGTGTGGAAGCGATTGTGGCTGAAGGCTTTGAGCGTATACATCGCACCAATTTAGTCGGCATGGGTGTGCTGCCGCTGGAATTTAAATCTGGCGTCAATCGCATCACGCTCGGCATTGATGGTACCGAAACATTCGATGTAATCGGCACCCGTACTGCACGCTGTGATCTCACGTTAGTCATCAATCGTAAAAATGGCGAGCGCGTTGAGGTTCCCGTTACCTGCCGTTTGGATACTGCAGAAGAAGTCTCGATCTATGAAGCTGGCGGTGTGTTGCAGCGCTTTGCACAAGACTTTTTGGAATCGGCAAAAGCGGCGTAATTTAGAAAGCAGAGTCCGTCATCTTGGTTTTACAGAGATGACGGTTTTTTAGATTGAAGGAATAGAGCGCCATGTCACACACGCACCACGCACCACAAATCAAAATCCCCGCTACCTATATTCGTGGTGGTACCAGCAAAGGCGTGTTTTTCAGCTTGCAGGATTTACCCGAAGCAGCCCAAAAACCCGGCGCAGCGCGCGATGCCTTACTGATGCGCGTCATAGGCAGCCCCGACCCGTATGGCAAGCAGATCGATGGCATGGGTGGTGCTACATCCAGCACCAGCAAGACCGTCATACTTTCTAAAAGCAGCAAGCCTGATCATGATGTCGATTATCTGTTTGGTCAGGTATCGATAGATAAAGCATTCGTAGACTGGAGCGGTAACTGCGGCAATCTCTCCGCAGCAGTCGGCCCTTACGCAATTAGTAATGGGTTAGTCGATGCCAGTCGTATTCCCAAAGACGGCATCGCCACCATACGCATCTGGCAGGCCAACATCGCCAAGACTATCATCGCGCATGTACCCATTACCAACGGTGCAGTGCAAGAAACCGGCGACTTCGAACTCGATGGCGTTACCTTTCCCGCTGCAGAAGTGCAACTCGAATTCATGGACCCCGCAGCAGATGAAGAAGGCGCGGGTGGTGCGATGTTCCCAACTGGGAATCTGGTTGATGATCTTGATGTGCCCGGTGTGGGCACATTGAAAGTCACGATGATTAATGCCGGCATACCTACCATCTTCGTCAATGCAGATGCAATCGGTTATAACGGCACGGAATTACAAGACGCCATCAATAGCGACAATAAAGCGCTGGCCATGTTCGAAACCATACGCGC
>CAIVDH010000329.1 GCA_903904635.1 uncultured Burkholderiales bacterium
AAAACATATTGAAAAATTTGTTGATACATGGCTTTCATTTAGGTCCATAGAAAAAAATGCGAGTATAAATTCACCGAAGAAAAGTGCGCTATTTCCCTGGGCAGCAACGATGGATAGAATTTGTGTCGAGCTGAAAACATCAGTTTTCAGTAACAATAGCCAAAAAAATCAACGTGTAATTTTGATTGATTCACCAATTTCGCCCGTCATCAGAAAAAAAATTGCTAGGACTGGTCAGCCGCTTACGCCTAATCAAACGCAGACAGCTCGCAAGAAAAAAATATCAGTAGTAAAGCGCAGTAGTCCCATAATAAAACCCATATTGCAAAATAAAAAAACTAACATCAGTCCTGTTTCACTTTTCCGCAATACAAAAAGTAGTTCACCTTTGCGGGGGAATTTCATTTCTTCTTTTGCGTTCAAGCTTGACGATGCTACATCTACCGAACATTTTCCAGGTTTGATGCGCCGTACTGAAAGTGGCGATCTTGAACGGCAGTTTGTTTTTTATGAAGTTGCAGCGGCAGAGGCAAAAGCAAAAGCTATTTTGATTAAAATGCGACTAGAGGGACTTTATCAGTCTCGTACTGATAAAAACAATGGCCCGGCGCAGAATTTAATCTCAAAAGCAAACACGAACGATACGGATAGTGTACGTAGCTTTAATGAAGTGCGTGATCAAATCACGGCTGCATCGTCGACTCAGCCAGCGCTGTCGTCATCGCCACTTCCCGTTGACACGACGATTGCTACGGTTCCTAAAAAAGAATCAATTTATAAAATGGAGCTGCCGTTTACCAGCGTTAGTCAATTACCAATGCCATTGGCATTGTCTACTTCCGATCTTTCCATTTCGGACAGCGAGCAGAGCATAGAGTCCACCAAGACTCCGATCTTAATTTACGCAGCAGATCAGCAGGACTCTTTAGTAAACAACAACCAGCAATAAATTAAGACTGAACTTAGCCATCTTGTAAGTTAGTCTGGCCAGCCGCATGCATTGGGCTGGCCAGCTTATAATCCGGAGATGCAAAATCTACTCGCCGGACTCAATGAAGAACAACTCGCAGCTGTTACGCTGCCTGCCCAGCCTGCCCTGATCCTGGCTGGCGCCGGTTCCGGCAAAACCCGTGTCCTTACTACCCGTATCGCCTGGCTCATACAGACCGGGCAGATTTCTCCTTCCGGTCTGCTGGCCGTTACCTTTACCAACAAAGCCTCCAAAGAAATGCAGACGCGGCTGTCGGCGATGTTGCCGATTAATACGCGAGGCATGTGGATAGGGACTTTCCATGGACTGTGCAACCGCCTGCTGCGTGCGCATTACCGTGATGCCGCTTTGCCGCAGACTTTCCAGATTCTGGATTCGCAAGACCAGATGTCAGCCATCAAGCGCTTGTTAAAGCGCTTGAATATCGATGATGAAAAATATCCGGCCAAAAATCTGATGTACTTCATCAATAGCGCCAAAGATCAGGGCTTGCGCGCCAAAGATGTTGAGGCCAATGATGAATACAATCGCAAATTCGTAGAACTTTACGAAGCCTATGATGATCAGTGCCAGCGCGAAGGCGTGGTCGATTTTGCTGAGCTGCTTTTGCGTAGTTATGAGCTCTTGTCGCGCAATCAGCCTTTACGTGAGCATTATCAGGCGCGCTTCAAACATATCCTGGTTGATGAGTTTCAGGATACGAATGACTTGCAATATAAATGGTTAAAGCTCATCGCAGGTCAAAGCGGCGCCGTCTTTGCAGTTGGCGATGATGATCAGAGCATTTATGCATTCCGTGGTGCGAACGTGGGCAACATGGCTGCCTTTGAGCGTGAATATCATGTAGAAAACCTGATCAAGCTGGAGCAAAATTATCGCTCCCATGGTCACATACTCGATACAGCCAATATCCTCATCAGCAATAACACGCGCAGGCTAGGTAAAAATTTGCGTACCGATGCCGGCCATGGCGAGCAGGTGCGTATATTCGAAGCGAGCAGCGATTTGCAGGAAGCGCAGTGGCTGATAGAAGAAGCAAAAAATTTGATTGCAGAAGGCTGGATGCGCAGCGAGATTGCTTTTTTATATCGATCTAACGCGCAGTCACGCGTGATCGAGCATGCATTGTTTTCTGCGCATTTGCCTTATCGGGTCTATGGTGGTCAGCGATTTTTCGAGCGCGCCGAAGTCAAGCATGCGATCGCTTATCTGCAATTGATAGATAACCTCAATAATGATTCCGCATTTCTGCGTGTGGTGAATTTCCCTGCCCGTGGCATCGGTGCACGCTCCATTGAGCAATTGCAGGATGCGGCGCGCCAGTACAATATTTCTCTCTACGCAGCGGTACCGTATGTAGCAGGTAAGGCAGGTACTTCGCTGGGTGGGTTTATAAAATTAATCGAGGCTGCACGCTTCGAAACACAAAATCTGCCTTTGCCGGAGATGGTGCAAATCGTGCTCGAGAAGAGCAATTTGCTACAGCACTATAAAAACGATAAAGACGGTGTAGACCGCCTGGAAAATCTGGAGCAATTAGTCAGTGCTGCAGCGTTGTTTGTTTCCGAAGAGGGCTTTGGGCTAGATGCGCCGGCGCTCTTGGGGCCACAGGTGCAGGCTGTCACTGCGCCCTTGCTGACTATGGGTGATGGCACTGAAATCATTGATGCCGATACACCGCTGTCGGCATTGATGTCACCGTTGTCGGCTTTTCTTTCGCATGCATCATTGGAAGCGGGCGACAATCAGGCGCAGGCTGGGCAAGACGCGATTCAATTAATGACGGTGCATTCTGCCAAGGGTCTGGAATTCGATGCGGTGTTTATCACGGGTCTGGAAGAAGGTTTGTTCCCGCATGAAAATAGCGAATCCGCAGAAGACGGCGTAGAAGAAGAACGCAGGCTGATGTATGTCGCCATCACGCGTGCGCGTAAGCGTTTGTATATGAGCTTTGCGCAGACGCGCATGTTGCATGGTCAGACGCGCTACAACATGAAATCACGCTTTTTTGCCGAATTGCCTGAAGAAGCACTGAAATGGTTGTCGCCCAAAGTGCAGACCCAATGGCATGGCTATACACAAAAAGCAGCCTGGGTAGAAAAGCCTGAATCAGGCAATAACAAAATCGCGCAGGGTTTCAACAGCAAGCTTGATACGGGATGGCGCATAGGCGAAACCGTGATGCATCAAAAGTTTGGTGAGGGTGTGATTGTCAATATTGAAGGCAGTGGTACGCAGGCGCGGGCGAATATTAATTTTGGGCGCAATGGCATGAAGTTGCTGGATTTGGGTATTGCGAAGCTGGAGAAGCTTGCGCAAT
>CAIVDH010000330.1 GCA_903904635.1 uncultured Burkholderiales bacterium
CGTTATCTCCGTAGGGCGCATAAGAAAGTGGCAGGCCATCTTCCAAAAGTAATACCTTCGTTGAGCGCGTCGGGTTCATGCCGCGTATACCGATATTGGGGCGCAAACCTACACCTTCTTCTTCACGCACATGTACACCAGGAACTTTACGCAATGCTTCATTTACATTAAATACCCTGCTTTCTTCCAGCGTTGAAGATTCAATTACAAAAGCTGAACCCTGCGCTTTTTTCAGATCCGCCTCGTTGCCTATGACTTCCACTTGCGGCAAAGTACGCACAGCCGTTTCTTCGGCGAATGCGCCTGACGCATAAAGCGCACTAATAGCTAACGCAACGGGCGTAACGAATAAAGCCTTGTTCATACGGGAAGATTTTGATTTTTTCATATGAATGGTCACCGGCTGGTTATTTAAATAATCTAAATGAGAATGATTCGTATTTTATTATATTACCCTGAAAAATCAACCTATTTCTTTTCGCTATCGCCCCAGGATTTATCCCCACACTGACTTGATTTACCTCACAGCTATTAATTACTGGAAAATCAATGACTTAACCAAATTTTCACAAGGTAATCCACAGACTTACCCACGAAAGTTGTGGACATCTGCCGCAGGCAGCATTTAAATCCACAAAGTCAAAATAAATATGCAGACTCTGACAGCGTCAGCAAAATAAAAATTTAAGCAAAGGCAATCCGGTGAACCAACCCGCCCCTTACAGAAGTTTGTGCACAGATTGCGGAATCTCAAAAAGTGCTGATCCCAAACGTTGCGGTACAGCTTGTCAGTTCATCAAGCCAGATTACAGCGGGCTAGAACAACAAGTTCATGGCAAAAGCCGTGATCCGGCGCGCGCCGATGAATTACATTTCGGCCCCTACCGGCGCATGCTGCGCGCCGCACTAAAATCACCCAGCGATGGCGCGCAATGGACAGGCATCACCACACGCATAGCCGAACGCTTGCTGGAAACCGGCGCGGTTGATGCGGTGCTGACCATGACCGCAGATGCAAAAGACAGATGGAAGCCCGTACCCGTTTTAATCACGAAGGCAGCGGATATGGCAAGCTGCCGCGGCATGCGCATGGGGTATGCCCCATTGTTGTCGCTGCTCGAACCCGCAATTGCCCAAGGTTATCGTCGGCTTGCCGTCATTGGCATTCCCTGCCAAATATATGCATTACGCGCTTTGGAGCGCGAACTCGGCTTTGAAAAATTATTCGTCATTGGTACGCCTTGTTCAGACAACACCACAACAGAAAATTTTCACACTTTTTTAAATCTGCTGGAGGATCAGCCAGAACGCGTGACCTATTTAGAGTTTCGCGCTGACTATCATGTGGAGTTACGTTATGACGATGGTCGTAGCCGGACTATTCCATTTTTACAGCTGCCCTTATCCACCCTGCCGACAGATTTTTTCCCCCTTACCTGCCGCACTTGCGTGGACTACACCAATGTACTAGCCGACATCACCGTCGGCTACATGGGGGGTGAAGGCCAGCAATGGCTGCTGGTACGCAATCAACGTGGTGAAGAGTTACTCTCCTTGCTGAAAGATGAAATCGATCTCACAGAACCCGGTAGTGCTGGCAAGCGGCACAATGCAGTGATGGGATTTTTAAAAAATGTAGAGCGTGCCGCAGGTGGCTTGCCGCTGCGCAAAATGCCAAACTGGCTGCGCCCTATCGTAGGCTGGCTGATGCCGCGCATAGGCCCGCGCGGCCTGGAATTTGCCCGCACGCGCGTGGAAATGAAAGCGATAGAAACCGTATTACATTTACGCCGCGAGCAGCCAGCGCGTATTAAGGCTATGGTGCCAGCTCATATATGGCCACTCGTTGCTGCTTATGGCTTAAAACCGCATGCTCACGAAATAAAAACTATACCCATAGCCCTGGTAAAAAAATAACGTCGTTGATCCAGAATCAACAGCAGATTCATCCACTTCTTGAATTTCCATCTCTTTAATTTAATGAAAACTTATAACGTATTAGGTACGGAACTCGTACCCTGCTCTTACGACCCGCTGACTGGTTATTATCGTGATGGTTGCTGCAATACCGACGCAACCGATCACGGCACGCATGTCATCTGCGCCAAAGTTACGCAAGAATTTCTCGATTATTCCCTGCGCCGCGGCAATGATTTAATCACGCCCATGCCGCAATACCGATTTGCCGGACTCAAGGCAGGGGATCGCTGGTGTCTGTGCGCGATGCGCTGGAAAGAGGCGCTAGAAGCAGGCGTAGCCCCGCAAGTCGTACTTGAAAGCACACACGCAAAAGCGCTGGCACATCTCAGTCTGGAACAATTACAGGCACATGCCTGGACTGGTTCGGATCCCGCCGCTGATTAAAACCGGTGGTATGGATAGTTAGTTTGTTTTCAATTTA
>CAIVDH010000331.1 GCA_903904635.1 uncultured Burkholderiales bacterium
CGCGAGATAACCAGTTTGTAGCCATCATCCGTAAGCGATACCGACGGTGCCAGCGCATCATGATTTACCTGATACGTAGCGGAATAACCTTTGCCCGGATACACAAGCAGATTGACTCCTACCTGTTTTGCCAGCGGCGTAGAGAAGCTGCCCATGGAAAGCACAAACGCATCTGCACGCAATACCTGATGCCTGCCCAGGGCATCAATGACTTCAACACCTGTGATACGTGACGCAGCACCGCTGCCTTCACTTAACAAGCGCGTAACCGTTGTGTTAAACCGAAAATCTACACCCCCCTCTGTAGATTTTTGGGCCAGTCCCTGGGTAAATTTATGCACATCACCCGATTCATCTGTTGCCGTGAAATCGCCGCCTACAATTTTCTCGCGTATGTTGGTCAAAGCAGGTTCTATGCGTATGACTTCATCTGTGTCGATAGTGTTACGCGGGCAGCCCAGTTCACGCATGAGTGTGGCTGCAGGTAGCGAATCGCGAAATTCAGTTTCATCTGTATAGAAATGTAAGATGCCTTTGGTTAGGGCGTCGTAGGCGATATTGGTTTCAGCGCGAACAGCTTGCAAAGTCTGACGGCTGTATTCGGCAATAGCAACGATCTGGCGAATGTTGTGCGCAGTATGCGCAGGCGTACACTGCCGCAAAAATTCCAGGCCCCATTTCCACTGCAACCACTCAGGACGAAATCGATATAACAGCGGCGCATCTTCCTTGCCCAGCCATTTGAAAATTTTAAGTGGTGCTGCAGGGTTGGCCCATGGTTCGGCATGTGAAACAGAAATCTGTCCGCCATTGGCGAAGCTGGTTTCTTGCGCAACTCCGGGTTGACGATCAACAACGGTGACTTCATGACCTGCTTTATTCAAAAACCAGGCAGTGGCAGTGCCTGTGATACCAGCGCCGAGAACAATAACTTTCATTCGCAATCTCCGTAAATTTGAACCAACGCCGGCATTTTTGCCGGCATGGCGACCAAAGAGATTGTAAAAAGAACGATCATATTTTTGCAGTCATTCGGACGTCAGGTAATTTTATTTTTGAAAATTGCAGCAAAAGATTTGATTCAATACGTCTAAAAACCACAGTTTTTTAAAGCTTGATACCAGATTCGGCGACAACCTGTTTAATTTCTTCTTCCAGATTTTTATTAAGGTGCTTGCTTAGTTCCATGCTCAGCTGTGCAGCCAGCTCTTTCGTTACCTTGGCAGCAACATCAGGCAAGGTATCGGCTAACTCCTTGGTTAATACAGTTTGCAATCTGGTATTGATCAATTCTGGCAGACGTTCATGCAGCGCCGATTCAATTAGTACTGGAATTTGGGTGGAGAGTTGTGCATGTAATTGCTTGGCCAGCTCTTCCTCTTTAATATTCAAGCTCATTACAGTCTGCTGCATCGAACTAACACTCTCAAGATGATGATCATCATGATCAATATCATCATCAGTGATTATGTCAGTGAGCACGGGAATGTCTTTATCAGCATAAGAAGATGTCATGATTTTTCTGCCATAAAATTGGTCAGTGGATAGCCCCGTTGTTGATAAAGCCGATAGCGTTCGCGTCCGGCTGTAAGATCCGCTTCATCATTGGATACTATTTCAAACAGTCGCTCAAACCGCGCAAAATGTTCAGGCGTTTTAGATGAAAGATTGATCATGACCTGATGATGTGGCAATGCCTGATTAGCATCATCAGTCAAAATGACTGGCGTTTGTGCAGCCAGTGCATCACCAGCGACGACATGC
>CAIVDH010000332.1 GCA_903904635.1 uncultured Burkholderiales bacterium
CCATTCGTCAATGCACTGGGCGCGTTGACTGGTAATCAAGCGATGCAGCAAGTTAAAGCAGGCCTGAAAGCAATTTACCTCTCAGGCTGGCAAGTCGCTGGTGACGCCAATCTGGCCGGTGAAATGTATCCTGATCAGTCGCTCTATCCAGCCAATTCCGTGCCTATGGTTGTTAAGCGTATTAACAATACCTTCCAGCGCGCTGATCAGATTCAATGGTCCGAAGGTAAAAACGATATCGACTTTTTCGCTCCGATCGTCGCTGATGCAGAAGCCGGCTTTGGCGGCGTATTGAACGCCTATGAGCTGATGAAATCCATGATCGAAGCTGGCGCTGCTGGTGTGCACTTTGAAGATCAGTTAGCTTCAGTAAAAAAATGCGGTCACATGGGCGGTAAAGTATTGGTTCCTAGCCGTGAAGCAGTTGAAAAACTCAACGCTGCGCGTCTGGCAGCTGACGTATCCGGCACCTCAACACTGGTTATTGCCCGTACTGATGCAGAAGCAGCCGATCTGCTGACTTCTGATGTGGATGCCAATGACCAGCCTTTCCTGACCGGCGAGCGCACTGTTGAAGGTTTCTACAAGACCAAGCCGGGTATTGATCAGGCCATCTCACGTGGTCTGGCTTATGCTCCTTATGCCGACTTAGTCTGGTGCGAGACTGGCAAACCTGATCTGGCCTTTGCGAAGAAATTTGCAGAAGCCATACACGCCAAGTTCCCAGGCAAAATGCTCTCGTATAACTGCTCACCCTCATTCAACTGGAAAAAGAATCTGGACGATGCCACCATCGCCAAATTCCAGAAAGAGCTGGGCGCCATGGGTTATAAATTCCAATTCATCACATTGGCTGGTTTCCATGCATTGAACTATTCCATGTTCAATCTGGCACATGGCTATGCACGCAACCAGATGTCGGCATTCGTTGAATTGCAAGAAGCAGAATTCGCTGCAGCAGACAAAGGCTTTACCGCTGTTAAGCATCAGCGTGAAGTCGGTACCGGTTATTTTGATGCAGTTACCCAGGCTATTCAGCAAGGTCAGTCTTCAACCACCGCATTGCATGGCTCAACCGAAGACGAACAATTCTTCGACGCGAAAGTCGCTTAAGGCAAAAGGTATTAGCGTATTGGGGGACGGAGGAGACGCCAGACCCTGTAAAAAGAACAAGCCGCATCTCACGAGGATGCGGCTTTTTTTATGCGGGCCCGCAAGCTTGTTACAATGAGCCCCTTCGAGTTCTTCTGCATCGTCATTTCCCATGTTTAGTTACCGTCATGCTTTCCACGCAGGCAATCACGCTGATGTATTGAAGCACACCGTGCTCTTGCAGCTGCTTGCGTATCTGAATCAAAAAGACACGCCCTACATGGTGGTCGATACCCACGCCGGTGCCGGTGTGTATACCCTTGATAGTGAATTCGCCAACAAGAGCAAAGAATCTGATTCTGGCATTGCGTTGTTGTGGGACCGCTCTGATCTGCCCGCGGCTGTGGCAGAGTATGTCAATCTGATTAAGTCGATGAACCCGAGCGGCAAGATGCGTTTTTATCCGGGCTCACCGTTTTGTGCTGAAAAAATCATGCGCGAGCAAGACCGCTTGCGTCTGTTTGAAATGCACTCGACTGAAATCAAAATTCTCGAAGAAAATTTTCGTAAACTGCAAGCGCATGCTGCGGCACAGGGTCAGCGCATATCCACACGCGGCAAGCGTATACAGATTGCCCGCGTTGATGGCTACACCGCCTTGAAGGCTTTGCTACCGCCGCCATCGCGACGTGCATTGGTGTTGATTGATCCCTCTTACGAAGACAAAGACGACTATCGCAAAGTCAAAGTGGCAATTGAGGATGCGCTGACCCGTTTTGCCACCGGCACTTATGCGGTCTGGTATCCGGTACTGGGTAGGCTGGAGTCGCAACAACTGCCAGAGCGTCTTAAACGCCTGGCTGGCACTAATTGGCTAAATGTCACCCTCACAGTCGGTGGCCCCTCATCTGACGGCATGGGCTTGCGCAGCAGCGGTATGTTCATTATTAATCCGCCTTGGACTTTGCAAGCAACGCTTAAAGACACCATGCCCTGGCTGACGCAAACGCTGGCGCAAGATGACGGTGCGCGATTTACACTGCTGTCCGGTACAACAGAAACGCCCAAGGCGCGCACTAAATGAACAAGGCCTTCGTCAAGGAATCTGCTGATGATGACGATGATGAAGGTGCCGGCCTGCCGCCGATACCGGCAGGCGCTAAAAATTACATTACACCGCAAGGCTATCAGCGCATCAGAGAAGAGCTGCTGCAGCTCATCGATATAGACAGACCCGAAGTCGTCAAGATCGTGCACTGGGCCGCTTCCAATGGTGACCGTTCAGAAAATGGTGATTACATTTACGGTAAAAAGCGTCTGCGCGAAATCGACAGACGCATACGCTTTCTGACCAAACGCATGGATCTGGCCGCAATTGTCGACCCCACCCTGCATCACGGTAGCGATCAGATTTTTTTTGGTGCTACCGTCAAATACGCTAACGCAGCAGGGCAGGAACATACCGTCACCATCGTTGGTATTGATGAGCTCGACCCGCTCAAAGGTAAGATTAGTTGGGTATCGCCCGTTGCGCGTGCGCTGACCAAAGCGCATGAGGGGGAAAGCGTGACGCTGGCCACGCCAGCCGGTATTGATGAGCTGGAGATCCTGTCGGTTCAGTATCCCGCACCGGCATGACGTAAAATACGTGCTTCCTTGCAATCAGAAAGTTTTAACAAGCGCATGTCGATTGTCTATTCCACTCTGAATCACCCGCTGCGTGTGCCACTGGCCGCTGAAATCCATTCGCGCCCACCCATACGCTTAGAAGCGCCTGAGCGTATTACGCATTTGGCAATATATGCCGGCTATGACATGGTGGCGGCCGGTGACAACGTCGCCTTGCAGCAGCGTCTGCTGGCCTCGCTATGTATGCATTTCGGTGTGAGCTCGCCAGTCGGTGAGGCAAAATACTTCTTCCATGATTTCGGACGTTTCCGCCTCAAATGGGAATGTCACACCGAGTTTGCGAGCTATACCTTCGTCTCGGCTCATAAAGCAACGGCGCCAAATGAAGCTCTATTTGCTCAGATGCCACTAGCTGATGTGCCTGATGAATGGATGCTCAGTTTGCAGGGCAAAATCATGGCCGCGAATCATGTAGTGTTACAGCGTGCGACCCAAACAGCGGTAGAAGCCATACCACATATGCGCGGGTTATTTGAAGGTAATGCAGTAGTCGGTTGCGAGGCTTCACATGCGGCACAAGTCTGGACTGACTTTTTGATTCATCCCGATGGCTTTGGCCGTTTTGTTGTTCAAGATGATGGCTTGTATGGCATGCAGGCAGGGCGCTTGATACAAAGGCTGTTAGAAATCGAAACCTACCGCATGATGGCCTTGCTTGGTCTGCCGCATGCGCAACGCTCCAATCCTGCCTTAAATGCAATAGAAGGCGAGCTCGCACGTGTGACCGCGACGATGGTTGAGGTAGACCATCCCAATTCGGATACGTCAGCGCAGGAAGAAAAAAACGCCGACAAAGAGCAGGTCTTACTGGAAAAAATCACCGCGCTTGCAGCCAGACTGGAAAGGCTCGCTGTTGATAACAACTATCGATTCTCCGCTTCGCAGGCGTATTTTCGGTTGGTGCATTCCCGCATAGATGAATTGCGCGAACGTCGTATTGAGGGTGTGCCTACCATTGCAGAATTCATGGACCGTCGTTTAACACCTGCCATGAATACGTGTACTGCAGTTGCGCATCGTCAGGAAGTATTAGCCGAACGTATCGCCAATACCAACTCGCTCTTGCGTACCCGAGTAGGCATCGTGCAGGAACAGCAAAACAGTAAAATTCTTGAATCCATGAATGCGCGTGCAGCGCAGCAGTTGCGATTGCAGCAGGCGGTGGAAGGCTTGTCCGTCGTCGCTATTTCCTACTATATGGCCGGGCTGGTTAGTTATGCAGGCAAGGCAGCGAAAGCAGCCGGTATGGATATCAATACTGATCTGGTCACCGGCATTGCCGTGCCTGTACTCGCATTGATGGTGTGGTTGGGTTTGCGCCGCATGCACAAACAGGTCAAGCGCAAATAAAAGCATTCATCCTATGTAGCAGCAGCAATGGGCAGCTTAACTACTGCGTTCGCGCAGTATGCGAGCCACACCCGATATGCTGCGCACATTGCGCATCAAACGCGCCAGATGTACGCGGTCTTCTACTTGTATCGTAAAACGTAATTCAGTCAGTACCGAAGTATGATTGTCATCCATGGCCACATGAACGATGTTGGCATCAGATTCGCCGATTTCTGCCGCCACTCTGGCAAGCGCGCCTTTTTCATCCTGCACTAGTACCCTGATACGGCATTCAAAGCGGCGGTGCAGCCCATTGTCCCATTTCACTTCTATCCAGCGTCCCGGCTCTTTGGGTCGCAATCGCTTAGCGATTTCACAATCGATGGTATGTACAGCCAGAGTTTGATCGCGCCGCAAATGTCCGATCAAGTCATCGCCTGGTATAGGCAGACAACATGATGAAAGCAACACCGAAGTGCTCTCATTGCCACTGATAGTGACAGGCTCAATTTTTTTATCTATCGATGATGCTGAATTTGATGAGCCACTGGTCTGCATTTCCATCAGCCCGAAAATATGGCGCGCAACCAGTACTGCCATACGCTTGCCCACGCCTATATCTGCATACAGCTCTTCTAGTGATTTAGCGCTAGTCTCATTGACCAGACGTTCCGCAATGGCCGCAGGCAAGGCAGCCGGCAGCTGCAATGCTACGAGTGCTTGTTCCAGCAACATCTGGCCCAGTTCTATGGCTTCAGAAGGATTGATCGTGCGCAGATTATGGCGAATTGCTGAACGTGCTTTTCCAGTTCGCACAAAGCCCAGCCAGTTAGGCGTAGGACGCGCGTCATCGGAGACATCAATTTCTACGATATCGCCATTACGCAACTCAGTTTTTAAGGTTGCGCTTTCGTGGTTAATGCGCGCAGACACTGCATGGTCGCCAATGTCGGTATGGATGGTGTAGGCAAAGTCGAGCGCAGTGGCGCCGCGTGGCAGCGCGATGATGGTTGATTTAGGTGTAAATACATAAACCGAATCAGGGAACAGATCAACTTTGACATGCTCAAGAAACTCAGCCGAATCACCCGTCTGATGCTGAATATCGAGCAGTGATTGCAGCCACGCATGTGTACGCTGCTGCAGATCAGTCAGCACACCATTATCATTTTTGTATAGCCAATGTGCAGCCACACCAGACTCTGCCACCCTATGCATTTCTTCAGTACGTATCTGAAACTCAACCGGCGTCCCATATGGACCGATTAATGTCGTGTGTAGCGACTGATAACCATTGAGCTTGGGGATGGCAATGTAGTCTTTAAACTTGCCTGGCATCGGTTTAAAAAGTGCATGCAGCGCACCTACTGCGACATAACAGTTAGGGAAGCTATCGACCACCACACGAAAGCCATACACATCCAGCACTTGAGAAAAACTCAAATGCTTGTTACGCATCTTGCGATAAATACCATAGAGCGTTTTTTCTCGACCATAAACTTCAGCGGCAATACCTGCACTACTCAATGCCTGCTTGACTGACTCCATGATCTTGGAGACCACCTCACGGCGATTGCCACGCGCCGCACGCACCGCCTTGGAAATAGTGCGATAACGCACAGGATAAATATGACAAAAGGCGAGATCCTGCAGCTCACGATAAATATTGTTTAAGCCCAGGCGATGCGCGATGGGCACATACACTTCCATCGTCTCGCGCGCAATGCGACGACGTTTGTCAGCCGACATTGCATCAAGTGTGCGCATGTTGTGCAGGCGATCGGCAAGCTTGACCAAAATAACGCGCACATCACGCGCCATCGCCAAGAGCATCTTGCGAAAGTTTTCTGCCTGCTGCTCAATCTGGCTTTGAAATTCTATCTTGTCCAGTTTAGATAGACCGTCCACCAGAGCGGCTACCGGCGCACCAAAGCGTTCGATCAGTTCGTCCTTCTTGACATCCTGATCTTCCATCACATCGTGGAGTAGGGCGGCCATAATGGCCTGCGCGTCCAGCTTCCATTCAGCGCAGATTTCGGCGACAGCAATCGGATGGGAAATATAAGGCTCACCAGACTTACGTACCTGCCCCAGATGCATTTCATCTGAGAAGCGATACGCTTCCTTGACCTTTTTCAGATCAGAAGGTGTCAGGTATTCGGCAAGACGCGTAGCTAGCTGCGTGACAGATGCTACCCCGATCGCATGCGGTGGGGCAGTTTCTTTTTCGGGGAAATTTTTAGTTGATGAGCGCAAAGTAGGGGCACGCTGCGCGGGTAAGGTGGGGTTATCAGTCGATGACGGGTTCATAGCGAGTGATTAGCCCCATGCGGGTAAAACTCCCCGATTAACCGGGTACCTTTTTCAGCATTTCGATACCGATATGACCAGCTGCGATTTCGCGCAATGCAGTCACGGTAGCTTTGTCGTCAGCGATGACTTTAGGTGCATGACCTTGCAACAATTGACGGGCACGATAGGTTGCTGCCAGTGTCAGTTGAAAGCGATTAGGAATTCTTTTCAAGCAGTCTTCAACGGTAATACGAGCCATGTGATCTCCAGAAAACGGATCTATTTCAAATTTGCATGAATGCCCAGCTGGGCAAAAAAGGAGGAATGCTTTGTAGCCTGCTGCATATACCTGCAACGGCTTGCCTTGACTATTGCTGCTAATTCGGTCAAAGCAGTCTCAAAAAGTTCGTTGATAATAACATACTCGAACTCAGGCGCATGGGCTATCTCACCTGCGGCAGCCTGCAGACGGCGCGCAATTACCTCTTCCGTATCTTGTGCGCGATTAATTAGCCGTTCTTTCAGTGCTTCCATAGAAGGCGGCAAGATGAAAATTCCTACAGCATCAGGAAATTGCTGACGCACTAATTGTGCTCCTTGCCAGTCAATTTCCAGTAAAACATCTTTGCCTTTTGCGATTTGCGCTTCTATCGTAAGCCGCGATGTGCCGTAATGATTGCCATGCACAAGTGCAGACTCAAGAAATTCGCCGCTGGCTTGTCGTTGCAGAAAATCCTGCTCGTTGGTAAAGAAGTATTCACGACCATGCACTTCTCCAGGCCGCGGCGCGCGCGTGGTGTAAGACACAGACAACCCCACATCAGGCTCTTGCGCCAACAGCGCTTGGACTAAAGAAGATTTGCCCGCACCCGAAGGTGCGGCCACAATAAAAACACAACCTGAAGAGGCGGGCTTAGAAGACATAGTGCTCAATAGTTAAGTAAAGCAGATCAACACGATAGTAGTCGAACTTATTCAAGATTTTGTACTTGCTCGCGCATTTGCTCAATCAGTAATTTCATCTGCATGGCCGCATCTGATAATTCTTTCATGGCCGCTTTAGAGCCCACCGTATTAGCTTCACGATTTAATTCCTGCATCATGAAATCAAGCCGCTTGCCTACCTGCCCACCTTTGGTAATGATGGCGCGCGTTTCTTTCAAATGCCCGGAAAGACGTGTCAGTTCTTCAGCAACATCAATACGTATGCCATAGAGCGTAACTTCTTGCCTTATACGATCTTGTATTTCTTCTTTGGTCATCGCTGCATTATTTGTACTGCTTCCCTCAGTCGCAACACCCAACGCATCCTGCATGCGTTCGATCGCTTTTTGATGAAACTGTGCCACGATCTGCGGAACCAGCGGCGTGATCTGCTCAACAATTTTTTCTATATCAGTCACGCGTGCATACAGCATGGTTTTCAATACCTCACCTTCACGCGTGCGGGCACCAACAAACGCTTCCAGCGTTTCAGTCAGCGTTGCCTGTACATCAGCTTGCAGGGAGTCCTGACTGATTTCACTTTCGGCCACGACACCTGGCCAGCGCAGTAATTCACTCACGCTCAGCGGTCTGGCATCGGCAAAGCGGTTGCGCACACTTTGCTCCAAAGCGGCCAGAGAGGTGAGTACTGCCTCATTCGCTTCAAGCTTGCTATCACCTTGCGACTTGCGTGCATAAGAAAGGCGGCATTCCACTTTGCCGCGCGCCACGCGCGCCATGATTGCCTCACGCAACAGCGGCTCCATTGCGCGCAGATCATCGTTGAGTCGGAATTGCAGATCGAGAAAGCGTGAATTTACGCTCTTGAGTTCTATCGTAACCGTGCCGGCCGCGCACTCGCGGCTGGTAACGGCATAACCAGTCATGCTGCAGATAGTCAAAATAATGCCCTAATTAGTATTTACAAAAAGCTAATAAATCCACACAATCCCGTCCCGGGAAAACGAGAAGTGGAAGCTAAAAATGGACGAACAACACAAAGCGCAACACACTACGCAACATAATGCGCCCCTGCCAGAGGGGCTGGAAATCAGCGGATACCGCATTGTAAAGAAGATCGCTGCCGGTGGCTTCAGTATCGTCTATCTGGCACAAGACAGCGCAGGCCTCGCAGTTGCGATCAAAGAATACCTGCCCGACTCGCTCACCAGACGACCAGAAGGACAACTCAAGCCCATCATCGCGACAGAAAAAACCGAGATGTATCGCATAGGCCTGAAATGTTTTTTTGATGAGGGCAGGGCACTGGCCAGTATCGTGCATCCCAACATCGTGCGAGTGCTAAATTTTTTTCGCGCCAACGACACCGTCTATCTCGTCATGGGCTACGAGCGCGGCCGCACCTTGCAAGAACATATCATCAAGCGTCCCAAAAAAAAGGATAAACCGTTAATGCCTGAGCTGGCGATTCGCCACCTGTTTGCACAAATCATGGATGCTTTACGTGAAGTTCACACCAGAAAACTGCTGCATCTGGACTTAAAGCCAGCCAATATTTATTTGCGCGCGGATGGCACGCCCATCTTGCTGGACTTCGGTGCAGCACGGCAGATATTGCATGCAGATTTGGCCAAGCTTTATCCCATGTACACGCCGGGGTTTGCCGCACCAGAGCTTTCATACAAAAAAGAACTCGGGCCATGGACAGACATCTACAGCATTGGTGCAGCCATCTTCAACTGCATGACAGGTGAGCCACCACAAGCAGCGCATGAGCGCAAAGAACGCGACCGCATGGAAGCACACTACCTGCAGCTGCAGGGCATCTATTCCGCAGAACTCATTGATCTGACACGCCGCAGCCTCATGCTAGATCCTTTAAAGCGACCACAAAGCGTATTTGCCTTACAAAAAATTTTGCGCGATAAACATAATGCCCAGCCTGCCCTGAAAATTTCTTCAGGTCTGATATCTCAACTACGTAAACTGGTAGGAGGCTAAGCATGCGATTCTCTGTTTATCAGGATAGCCAGATCGGCGCACGCGCCACCAATCAAGACCGTCTGGGATATTGCTTCACCCGTGATGCGCTGCTGCTATTGCTGGCAGATGGCATGGGTGGTCATATGCAAGGCGAAGTCGCCGCGTCGCTCGCATTGCAAGCCATGGGCGCCTTGTTTCAAGAACGCGCCAAGCCAGATGTAGCAGAGCCTGAACGCTTGCTTGATGAATTGGTTTTTGCTGCCCACCATGCCTTGCATCGTTATCGCTCAATTAACCGGCTTAACGATACACCACGTACCACCGTAGTTCTGGGCCTAGTTCAGGGAGATAAAGCCTATTGGGCGCATTGCGGTGACTCTCGACTTTACTGGATGCGCAATGGACAAATACTGGCGCGCACCAATGATCATTCCCATGTAGAGCGTCTCATACAGCAGGGCAGGGTTTCGCCCGCGGCACGCCTGACCCATCCGGATCGCAATAAATTATTTAATTGCCTGGGTGCGCCGACCCTGCCGCGTGTAGAACAAGGCACGCCCGTATTGCTCAAGCCGGGCGATCAGTTACTACTTTGCTCAGATGGTTTGTGGGGCAGCATACCCGAGCATGAATTAGCATATCGGCTATGCGCGCGCGAACTCGACAAAGCAATTCCGGAGCTGGTACGCGCGGCCACCATCGCTGCGGGAAAAAACAGCGATAATGTCAGCGCTTTGGCCATGACCTGGCTGGGTAAACAACCGGCAACAAGCCATACCGGCAGCGCATTGCACATCAATAGCCTGCCAGTCGACAGCGTCATCACCAGCCTGCAAGGCGCGCGCTCAGATTTCACGTAAACAAAGGAATTAGTTTGTCAAACACAGCCAACCAGCGTCCCAGTGGACGCGCCGCAAATACATTGCGCGAAGTACGCCTGACCCGTCAATACACACGCCACGCCGAAGGCTCGGTATTAGTAGAGTTTGGTGACACCCGCGTGCTCTGCACCGCCAGCATTGATGAAAAAGTCCCGCCTTTCATGCGCGGACAAGGCCGCGGCTGGCTCACCGCTGAATACGGCATGTTGCCGCGCTCCACCCATACCCGCATGGACCGTGAAGCCGCCAAGGGCAAACAGTCAGGTCGCACCCAGGAAATACAGCGCCTGATAGGCCGCTCATTGCGCGCTGCCTTTGACCTGGAAGCCTTTGGTGAGCGCACCCTGCAACTCGATTGTGACGTACTGCAAGCCGACGGCGGCACCCGCACCGCCGCCATCACCGGCGCCATGGTCGCCGCCTATGATGCATTTTCTCTGCTAGTAGCGGATAAGAAAATACCCGCAATGCCTATCAAACATTTTGTTGCTGCCATATCAGTGGGTGTTTACCAAGGCTTGCCCGTACTGGACCTGGATTACATAGAAGATTCTGGTTGTGACACCGACATGAACGTCGTCATGACCGAAGCCGGTCATTTCATCGAAGTGCAAGGAACGGCAGAAGGTGACGCATTCGAACGCGCCACCATGAATACGCTATTGGATCTGGCGCAGAGCGGCATCGCCGACCTGATCACCCTGCAAAAGCAGGTGTTGGGTATAAAAGCATAAATTAAATAAATAATATTTACGGATTGCGGCATGCATCAACAACTCGTCATCGCATCAAACAACCAAGGCAAGCTGGCAGAATTTTCTGCACTATTGCAGCCGCTGGGGTTTACTCTGCGCACGCAAAATGAATTAGGCATCAGTGAAGCAGAAGAGCCCCACGCCACCTTCATAGAAAACGCACTCGCCAAAGCGCGTCATGTCGCCCATGCAAGCAACTTGCCTGCCTTGGCTGATGACTCTGGCATTTGCGTGCCAGCCTTGGGCGGTGCACCCGGTGTATGGTCTGCGCGCTATGCTGGCGAACCAAAATCTGACGCAGCCAACAACGCAAAACTCGTCGCCGATCTCGCCGCCCATACAGACAAGTCAGCTTTTTACTATTGCATACTGGTTTATCTGCGTCACGCCAATGATCCGCAGCCCGTCATCGCCGAAGGCCGATGGAACGGTGAAATCATAGACACACCACGCGGGCAGGGCGGCTTTGGCTATGACCCGCATTTCTGGTTGCCGCAGCTCGGCAAAACTGCCGCTGAACTCACTGCCCAAGAAAAAAATCAACACTCCCATCGTGGTGCCGCATTACGTGCATTAGTCGCAAAACTGCCATGATTACTATCAAGCCCGAACCTGCGATCACCAACGTAGCGCGGGCTGCTGCAAGCTACCTGCAGCCCGGCATACTCAATCTCAGCGCATTACCACCGCTATCGCTCTACATACATTTTCCGTGGTGCGTGCGTAAATGCCCCTATTGCGACTTCAATTCCCATGAGGCCAGCGGCGAATTGCCAGAGCAGGCCTATCTTGCTGCACTGCGCGCTGATCTGGAACAGGCCTTGCCATTAATTTGGGGGCGCAAAATTTACACCATCTTCATAGGTGGTGGCACCCCGAGTTTGCTCTCTGCCGCAGGACTAGATCAATTAATGTCGGACGTGCGCAGCCTGCTGCCACTAGATGCCGATGCCGAAATCACCATGGAAGCCAATCCGGGTACCTTTGAAGCAGAAAAATTCAAATCCTTCGCGCAAAGTGGCATCAATCGATTGTCGATAGGCATACAAAGTTTTAATACTGAACATCTCCACGCATTAGGCCGCATACACGACGGCAACGATGCACGTCGCGCCATAGAAATAGCACACACATCGTTTCAAAACTTCAATCTTGATCTGATGTACGCGCTCCCCAATCAATCCATAGAACAAGCACAGCAAGATATACAAACCGCCATCAGCTACGCGCCGCCACATCTGTCGCTCTACCACCTGACGATGGAACCCAATACTGTTTTCGCGAAATATCCTCCAGCATTACCCGATGACGACACCAGTGCCGCCATGCAGGAAATGCTCGCCGCAGAAACAGCCGAGGCGGGCTATGCGCAATATGAAGTTTCAGCCTATGCCCAAGCAGGCAGGCGGGCGCGACACAACCTGAATTACTGGGAATTTGGTGACTATCTGGGCATAGGCGCTGGCGCCCATTCCAAAATTTCCTTTCCGCACAGAGTGGTGCGGCAAGCGCGCTATAAACAGCCTGCCACCTACATGCAGCATGCGGCAGCCGGCAACGCCATCGCCGAAGAAACTGAGATTGGGCGCGCCGAGCTGGGATTTGAATTCATGCTCAATGCTTTGCGGCTGGTTGAGGGCGTGGATGTGCGCTTGTTCAATGAGCGCACCAGCCTGAGCCTGAATGTTGTGGAGCAGGCATTGAACCAGGCCGAGGCAAAAAAGCTGCTTTATCGCGATCACAAGCAGATCCGGCCTACGGAATTGGGTCAGCGGTTTCTGAATGATTTGCAGCAGATTTTTTTGCCGGATTAAACTGTTTTAGAAAGAATGCGAACTTGGCCGCCCGATTCTGTATAATGCGGCCTGCACAAGTTTAGGAAGCGTGGCCGAGCGGTTTAAGGCACTAGTCTTGAAAACTAGCGAGGGTTTGCGCCCTCCGTGAGTTCGAATCTCACCGCTTCCGCCAGATAGTAAGTAAATGAGCGCCTTTTGGGCGCTTTTTTATTTATACATACCCAAAAACTTACCCAAAATATCTTGCTTGATA
>CAIVDH010000333.1 GCA_903904635.1 uncultured Burkholderiales bacterium
GCGGGTTTCAATTTCGCGCTGGTTTTTCGAATTCTCCATGTCGATGAAGTCGATCACGATCAGGCCGCCCAAGTCACGCAGGCGCAGTTGTCGTGCTACTTCATCAGCAGCTTCCAGATTAGTATTGAAAGCGGTGGTTTCAATATCACCACCGCGGGTGGAGCGTGCCGAGTTCACGTCGACTGATACCAATGCTTCGGTGTGATCGATCACAATCGCACCGCCTGATGGCAATGGTACGGTGCGTGAATAAGCAGTTTCAATCTGATGTTCGATTTGGAAACGTGAGAACAGCGGCACATCATCACGATAGCGCTTCACACGGTGTGCCATATCAGGCATCACGTGGCTCATGAACTGTTGAGCCTGCTCAAAAATATCATCCGTATCAATTAAGACTTCACCGATGTCGGGCTGGAAATAATCGCGGATCGCGCGTATGACCAACGACGATTCCTGATAAATCAGGAAGGCGCCGGAAGCTGACTGGCTTGCGCCTTCAATTGCACCCCAAAGCTGCATCAGGTAATTCAGATCCCACTGCAGCTCATCAACATTACG
This sequence comes from uncultured Burkholderiales bacterium, assembly GCA_903904635.1. Taxonomy (GTDB): domain Bacteria; phylum Pseudomonadota; class Gammaproteobacteria; order Burkholderiales; family Burkholderiaceae_D; genus Pernthalerella. The sequence goes on from CAIVDH010000333.1 coordinate 562, forward strand.
GCCAATGCCGGCAGTGCGGGCAATCACAGACATGCCGGTAGGCAGGTCGAGTTTGTCCATGGTGTCGCGCAACTCTTGACGGTCTTCGCCTTCAACCCGGCGCGATACACCGCCGCCACGTGGATTGTTAGGCATCAGAACCAGATAACGACCGGCCAGAGAAACAAAAGAAGTCAGCGCAGCGCCTTTATTGCCGCGTTCTTCTTTTTCAACCTGCACCATAATTTCCTGGCCTTCGCGCAGGGCATCCCGAATGCTGACATTACGGACATCGACACCTTCACGGAAATAGCTGCGTGCGACCTCCTTGAATGGCAAAAAGCCATGACGCTCTTCACCATAATTGACGAAGCAGGCTTCCAGCGATGGCTCAATGCGTGTGATGACGCCTTTGTAGATATTGGATTTTCGTTGTTCGCGACCAGTGGTCTCGATATCGATATCGATGAGTTTTTGCCCATCAACGATGGCCACGCGTAATTCTTCTTGTTGCGTGGCGTTAAACAGCATGCGTTTCATTTAATTGCTCCGCGGCCTAAAAGGCCAGATTTTTGCTGCGCATGGCGATATACGCATCAGCGTGCAGCAAAGCTTAGGGATGTATGCGAGGGCAGAGCCTGGAGGGAGAAGAGTTGCCTTATCATGAGAACGCAGCGCTTGTTAAGCGCAGTATCCTCACAGGGCGCGGATGTAACTGTTTAGGCTGAAGCTTGCGCTTCTAAACCGGGCGAAATGCAACGCGCAAGCAACCATGCCAGAGGCAGCGCTTGTTTTTGCATAGGTCGGTTCAGAATAACCATATTGGTATCAGGTCGGCAAAATCAGCAAATATATTCAATTACATCAACCAGCGAGCACGCATCATTTAATACAGGCTCGCCAGACTTATTCTTACTATCCAAGCATTCGGTTCCAACATTCCAGCGCACAGTCCGACTACAACACGGGTGCAACCTTGACGGCGCAGGAATGATGCATACACGGCTTTTTCCATCGAATTTGCAAAATTTGGCGAGGCCGATGGATACGCCCCTGTGTAGAATGTATTTTTTATTCTTACACGCTCAGCGGTAATAACACCACTGCAGGCTGATTATATATTCAAAATGAAGGACTTAGCGAGATTTTCTAAGGCTGATGAGCTGCCA
>CAIVDH010000334.1 GCA_903904635.1 uncultured Burkholderiales bacterium
AGTCAAAGATAAGCTTAATAAAAGTGGCTTATCTTTGTCCGGCGGACAGCAACAACGTTTGTGCATAGCACGCGGCGTTGCAGTCAAACCTGATGTCTTGTTGCTCGATGAGCCCACATCGGCATTAGATCCGATTTCGACAGTGAAGATCGAAGAGTTGATCAGTGAGCTCAAGGAAGACTACACGATCACCATAGTTACCCACAACATGCAGCAGGCTGCGCGCTGCTCGGATTACACTGCCTATATGTATCTGGGTGAGTTAGTCGAGTTTGGTGAGACAGACAGCATATTTATCAATCCAAGCAAAAAAGAAACCCAGGATTACATCACTGGCCGTTTCGGTTAATCGCTAAAAAATAAATTATTCAGGAGATTTTTATGCCTTCAGAACATTCTTCAAAACAGTATGAGTTGGACCTTGAAGCAATACGCTCCAAGGTCTTGTTGATGGGTGGGCTGGTGGAGAAGCAGTTTAAAGATGCGATGGCTTGCTTTCGCAACCTCAATGCCATCGAGGCAGACAGAATTATCGCCGCTGATGTTGAAGTCAACCAGATGGAAGTTGCGCTCGATGACGCTTGTAGTCATTTAATCGTAAAACGTCAGCCTGCTGCCAATGATTTGCGCACAGTGATGGCAACAATCAAAGCCATTACTGATTTGGAGCGCATCGGTGACGAAGCAACTAAAATTGCTCGCGCTGCACGCACCATGCATCAACGCGGTATGGCGCCGATTGCCCATGAAGAAACGGTCAGGGTCATGGCAGATTCTGCACAAGATTTACTGCATGACGCGCTGGATTGTTTTGCGCGGCTCGATGAAAAACAGGCAACTGCTTTGATTATCAGAGATGAAATGATTGATCATGAATTTCGCTCAGTGATGCGTAATGCCATTACCTTCATGATGGAAGATCCGCGTACAATTTCAGCTTCTTTGGATACCCTCTGGGTAGCAAAGGCGATTGAGCGTATAGGCGATCATTCTAAAAATATTGCTGAGTATGTGGTCTACGTCGTCGAAGGCAAAGATATACGTCACACAGACTACGCAAGCAGCAAGCACCAAAATACAATTTTATAAAAAGAAAGCAGGCCCATGGCTGGTCCTAGTTCCACTATTTTGATTGTTGAAGATGAATTGGCCATCGTTGAGTTGGTTCGGTTCACGCTGAAAGGCGCTGGCTGGGATGCGCATGCGGTTCATACCACCGCAGACGCTTGGGAATATTTGCAGCATAAGCGGCCGCAGCTTATTTTGCTGGACTGGATGTTGCCTGATCAGTCAGGCTTAAAGCTACTCGCACGTATCAGGGCAGATCGTAACTTCAATACGCTGCCAGTCATCATGCTCACAGCCAAGGGCATGGAAGAGGATAAAGTGGCAGGGCTGGATCAGGGTGCGGATGATTACATCACCAAGCCCTTTTCGCCGCGTGAACTGACCGCGCGCATCAAAGCACTTATCCGTCGTAAAACACCTGAACATGCTGAAATGGCAATGTCAGCTGGCTCACTTGAGCTTGATCCGGTGAGTTGTCGTGTTCATGTCAACGGCAGCCAGATAGAAATCGGCCATGCTGAATTCAAATTGCTAAAATTTCTGCTGGCTCATCCTGAACGTGTTTTTTCAAGGGCGCAGCTACTCGATAAAGTGTGGGGCGACCATGCTGTACTCGAAGAGCGTACCGTTGATGTGCACATACTGCGACTACGCAAGGCGCTAGGCACTGCAGAATCACTCATACAGACCGTTCGTAGTGTAGGCTACATGCTTACTGAAAAATAAGCGGTTTTACACTTCATGAGTCCACGGTCTTTATTCTGGATTCCGATCGTTATTCGTCTGATATTAATTAGCCTCGCGATCGGGGTCAGCAATTATTTTTGGGGTGCCACGGTCGGAATTTTGATCGGGTTTGTATTGGTGCTGGCGCTAGCGCTGGTGCAGCTGCATTTTCTTTACCAGCTCTCACTCTGGCTGGAAAACCCTGAGCAAATCAAGCTTGCCGACGGCTTTGGCGCCTGGACGGATATTTTTGCCCGCCTCTATCGTTTGCGCCGCGAAGACCAGAAAAACCGCGCTGAACTTGCCGAATGGCTATCCCGATTTCGTCAGGCGATGAATCTGCTGCCGGATGGTGTGGTCATCATGGATGACGTACTGTTTTTGGAGTGGTGCAATCCGGTAGCCGAACAACATCTGCGATTGAATCTAGAGCGCGATAAAGGCATGCGCGTCACCAACCTGATACGCAGCCCTGAATTCATTGATTACATCATCCTCGGCCGCTATGAACAGCCACTCAGCCTGACTTTGGGTGAGCGCAAGCTCATCATTCATCTCATTCCTTTCGAGCAGCGACGCCAGATATTAGTTACCCATGATGTGACAGAAGCAGATCGCTTAGAGCAGACCCGTCGCGATTTTATTGCCAACGCATCGCATGAGCTGCGCACGCCACTCACCGTTATTAACGGCTTTCTTGAAATTGCCAGCCATCAAACTGACCTTGATTCAGCTACCCGCGCGCAGCACATCAAGCTGATGACTGAGCAAGGTAAACGCATGCAAAATTTGGTGGAAGATATGTTGTCCCTGACCCGGTTGGAGTCGATAGATTACCCGGTACGTCCTGAGCTGGTAGATATACGATCCATGCTGGAGCAAATTCAATCTGATAATAAAGCGTTGTCTGGCGGACGTCATGAAGTTACGTTAACTATCAATGGTCCAGACATCAACGGAAGTGCAGACGAGTTACAAAGCGCATTTGGCAATCTGGTGACGAATGCTGTGCGCTATACCCCCGAGGGCGGGCGCATCGATATTATTTGGCGTGATTCAGAGCTAGGGCCGCAATTCATCGTGCGTGATAACGGCATAGGCATAAAGCCTGAGCATATTGCTCGTCTGACCGAGCGATTTTATCGGGTGGATAAAGGCCGATCCAGAGAAACGCAGGGTACCGGACTTGGGCTGGCTATAGTTAAGCATGTACTGATGCGACATCAGGCGACATTAACTATTGAATCAGAGCTGGGTAAGGGTAGTGCTTTTTGTGTGCAGTTTGCTAGTAGTGCAGTCGTGTAATGAAGATTTAGCGAAACCAAATTTTTAAAAAATTTCGTAAAATAATTGAATCAAATTAAAAAATATACAAGCTATAAATAGATGAACTAGATTAATTTTCTCGTTACCAAGGTTGGGTTGAATTTGGTGCAAATTTTCTGTCAATATTTTTTGACAGTTTTATTTAGATTAGCAAATTCATTAAAGCGTTTCCCTTCTTTTATAACTTGGAGATTTAGTTCACCATGCGGCCAATTATTAGTCATTCAGATTTATCTCAAGCTAGACAAGCAACCACGACTACCACGACGAATACTCTTACGAGTACTGCAGTCACTACTACGTCAATTACTGCAATCACAACGGTAGTTGCCAGTACAGCGACAGTTAAGTCAGATTCAGCAACGCCACCACGTCTGAAAATTTCTACTGCCGTAAATGATGCATCAACTTCCCCAACATCTCCCAGGTCTATGCTTTCACCGCGTGCAATTCCTCGGTCACCTCGTTCATTTAGTAGCAAAAATTTTCTGAATGACATGCAGTCTGTACAAGTAAACATTGATACCAAGTCTGCACTGGCACTACCTGTAGCTATCCCTGCGCTAAAATCTCAGACTGAAAAAAATGACGATAATCCACCGCCGTACTCATTAATTGATACCCTGGCTCAGCCATCATCGCCTGCTAAATTAACGATTAATTTGCCTACTGCAGAAAAACATGAGTATGAAAAAAAAGAGGTGCAACAATTTAGTGAGCCAGTTTTAACACCCAGACGTAACAGAATCACTAGACATGGTGCGACATTACGGCGAAATCCTACAGATATATCGGGAAAGGTGCATGCTTCTCCGCCTACCTCGCCTCTTGCGGTACCAATCTATACACGTGAAAAAATAATATCCTCACTTTCCGAAAAAATTACACAATCCGCAATAGATGGAAAGACTGCGAGTTTAGGTATTATTAAAACGCTGGGGAGAGTCGATGCAGTTTTTAACATTGATGAATTGCCTGATG
>CAIVDH010000335.1 GCA_903904635.1 uncultured Burkholderiales bacterium
ATCACCAGCGACGACATGCGGTAAAAAATCCTGCTCTGAAAAAGTCCACAGCGCTTCATCAAAAGCCTTGAGCTGATTATCATCTTCCAGAAACACCACAATTTGCATATCACTGGCGCGCGCTTTACGTACCAATCGGCATGCATAAACAAATTTATCCGGCACTTTGCTATGAAAATCAACACGCGTCATGGTTAATTGCTCATACCATTATGGCGCAGCAGTGCATCAATACTGGGTTCGCGGCCACGAAAAGCGGTGAAGGATGCCATCGCAGAACGCGAGCCGCCCACAGCCAGAATCTCGCGCTGAAATGCCAGACCGGTGGCAGCCAAACGGTTAGGGTCACCTTGTGCTTCTTCGAATGCACCATACGCATCAGCTGACAACACTTCTGCCCACTTGTAGCTGTAATAGCCGGCAGCATAGCCACCTGCAAAAATATGCGAGAAAGAATTTTGAAAACGATTGAATGCCGGTGGAATAACCACAGCGACACGATGCCGCACTTCAGCGAGCAAATCGGCTACCGATTTTTTACTATTAGGGTCGTAATCAAAATGCAGATGCATATCAAATAATGAAAACTCAACCTGACGCAGCATTTGCAGACCAGCATGATAATTTTTTGCTGCGATCATTTTGTCAAAGAGCGCGCGAGGTAATGCAGCACCTGTCTCAGCATGAGCAGTCATGTGCTGCAGTACATCCCATTCCCAGCAAAAGTTTTCCATGAACTGCGACGGTAATTCGACCGCATCCCATTCAACACCAGAAATGCCTGATACGCCCAGCTCATCCACTGCGGTCAGCATATGATGCAGGCCATGGCCAAATTCATGGAACAACGTGATGACTTCATCATGCGTAAAGTAAGCCGGCTTTTTAATGCCATCCACCTCAGCAGGTTCAGTAAAATTACAAGTCAGATAAGCGACTGGCGTTTGTAAAGATGTGCCGGCACTCTTGCGTCCGCGCGCATCATCCATCCACGCGCCGCCGCGTTTGCCATTGCGTGCATATAAATCCAGATAAAACTGACCGATCAAGTGGCCATTTTTTTCTATCCGATAAAACTTTACATCCTCATGCCATGTCGGTGCAGTATCAGTCTTGATTGCCACGCCAAACATGTTTTGTATCAGACGAAATAAACCATCCACAACTTTGGGTTCGGGGAAGTAGAGTTTGACTTCCTGTTCCGAGAAAGCATAGCGTTGCTCACGCAATTTTTCTGATGCGTAGGTAAAGTCCCATGCTTCCAGTTTCTCCAGACCCAGTTCAGTTTTTGCAAAAACTTTTAGCTCAGCTAAATCATTTTCAGCAAAAATGCGCGCACGCACCGCCAGATCATCAAGAAACTTGATGACTTCAGCCGGATCGGTTGCCATCTTCGGAACCAGCGATACTTCAGCATAATTTTTATAGCCGAGCAGTTTTGATTCTTCATCGCGCAGCTTGAGGATGTCGATAATATTTTGCGTGTTATCCCATTCGGCTTTTGCGCCCAGCTCGGAAGCTTTAGTGGCATTGGCGGTGTAAATCGTTTCGCGCAAGGCTCGGTCGTCAGCGTATTGCAAAATAGGGAAATACGAAGGGAAATGCAGCGTGAAACGATAGCCAGCCTTGCCCGCCTTGGTGGCAGAAGCTTGTGCCGCTTGTATTACGTCTTCAGGCAATCCAACCAGACGCGCTGGATCTTCTATCAGCAGTTCATAGTCGTTGGTAGCATCCAATACGTTTTCTGAAAACTTGGTTGATAGCGCAGCGAGTTGTTCCTGAATTTCTGCAAAGCGGATTTTTTTATCCGCAGACAGCTCAGCACCACTGAGACGGAAATCACGCACTGCATTGTCGATAATTTTTTTGCGTGTGTCAGACAGACTGGCATATTCAGGGCTGGATAGTAATGCGCGGTATTTATCAAACAAAGCCAGATTTTGGCCCAGCTCAGTCCAGAATTCCGTCACGCGCGGCTGATTTTCATTGTAAGTGGCGCGTAGTTCGGGCGTGTCGACGACCGCGTTAAGATGACTGACTATGCCCCAGGCGCGTGATAGTTGTTCGGTTGCGTTTTCGAGTGGAACGACAAAATTATCCCAGCTAAGCTGTTGCGCAGGTGCTTCCAGTGCTTGTACAACCGATCGTGCGTTATTGAGCAGCGCTTCAATTGCCGGGCTGACGTGTTCAGGCAAAAATGACTCAAAGCGCGGCAGATCAGAAAAATCCAGCAGTGGGTTAGGTGATGACATAGTCAGTTTCGTTTCTCTCAGGGTCGATTTTTTTCAGGTACGTTCTGCTGCTTCAATCGTATTGACCAGCA
>CAIVDH010000336.1 GCA_903904635.1 uncultured Burkholderiales bacterium
AAATAGAATTAGCGAAATTTTAGGTAATAGCACTCTATTTAATAACTTATCTGTATGTTAAAGGTACGAATCACTGACATTTTCTGTTTGGTAATGTTGCAAGAATGCCAGAGTCAGCTCATACAGTCGATAATTGAATGAATAATGTTATGCGAGCGATTATTCCTACATGATCAGTTGATATTTTCAGATGAATTTCTTTAATGAAAACACTTCGGTGGTTAAGCGCTGAATCAATACATGTACAATTTCGCCAGTTCAACCACACCGAATATAAATTTCTGGCAAATATGACACCTGCCCTTACAAGAAAGCACTTACCTCAGACCTTACTAGCCTTACTACCGTTCTCTCTTTTTTTTCCAACGGGGATCATGTATGCAGGCATTGTTATTTTCATAATTTCTTTACTGGTGGCAGGTGATTATTCTGAAAAATGGTCAAATATAAAGCGCTCTCCACTTTCAATTCCAGCTGCTGTTTTATTGGGGATTGTTTATCTCAACGCTATATTTTTGTCCACTGAAAACCCACTACGTTGGTCTGCGCTGATTCATTACCAGGTATTTATCTTTTTAATATTTTTTATAAGTGCTGGTGGCGGACAATGGCAGCAGCGTGCCAAGACGGTATTTTTAGCGGGTGCAGTATATGGGGCAAGCGTTTATTATTTAACGCATCTGGGGGTCATGCCTGATTGGCGCATATTTAAAAATTACGAGATTTACGCCGGCAATAAATCAATTGCGCTTGGTATTTTTCATGCGATTGCTGCTGCATGGTTGCTTGATACGGCCTTGAGTCAGGTTAATCTCCGTAAAAAAATAATACAACTTGGTTTGTATGGCTATATTGCTATTGCATTGCTACTTTTTGCGATGACTAGAACCGGCTTACTTCTCTGGTTCTTGTTGTCCCTCATCGTTGTGTTACGACATATAAGTTTTAGTTGGCGAGGTGCATTGCTGGCTTTGTCTGCGGTAGTCTGTATTGCTGCAGCATGGCAGTTTAGCCCCGTAGCGCGCGAACGTGCAGCTGTGACGATGGAAGCCATCCGCGGCTTTTCCGGCGGTCAAATGGGAACTGGACAAGGCAACAGACTGCAATTTGTACAAATAACTGGGGAAATGATTTTAGAAAAACCCCTATTAGGACATGGAGTAGGTAGCTGGTTGCAGCAATATCCACAACGCGCCATAGAGGCTAAAGCCATTGAGACCTATGGTATGAGTACGCCGCATAATGACTACTTGTTATATGCAGCAGAGTTGGGCGGAGTAGGACTGTTTGCTTTGCTAGGCTTATATATTGTGATTGCTGTTACTGCATTAAAGATGGGTGCGCGTCAGGGTATGGGACTTTTTCTGATAGCGACTACGATGTTGGTTGGTAGCCTCTTTAATGCAATAGTTCGTGACTGGCGGTTTGGTATGCCTATGATGATTTTGCTTGCAGTGACTTTACTCAGCGATGATGATCAGTCTGCATTGTCGGATCAATCAGCATCTGAAAATTAAAAATTTCAATGTCTCGTAATTTTAACGCTGCCTATGTTGATCAAATGATTAATAGTCCTTGGCATGGTTGCGGCGTATTCCTCATCAATCTAGACCGCTCCCCAGATCGGCTACAACTTGCACAACTCAACCTTGCCAATGCTGGCGTACCGTTTCAGCGCATCGCCGGCTTTGATGCCAGCAAAGAAGATCTCAGCCAGTGCGAAATTGATGCGTCAGCATTTCGCATCGCGCATGGGCGTCTGGCGCCGCGTAAAGCTGAGATCGGTGTATATCAAAGTCACTTGCGTGCAATTTCTGCATTTATTGAAAGTGGCAAAGAGTTTGGCATCATTCTTGAAGATGATGCTGCGCCCGAATTAACTATTACAAATAGCGTCGCGCAACTTATCACATGGCGTAATCACTGGGATATCGTGCCGCTGTTTCATTTTCATAGCGGCGGACCAGTTACATTACAAAAACAAGAGGCGTTAAAACTGACCGTGCATCTTGCGCATATTTCTTCCGCCGCCGCTTACATGATCAATCGCCATGCCGCGCAAGTGCTGATTAAAAATCTGTCCTTGCAACGTGCATGTATCGATCATGCTTTATTTGAGCATTGGACGCATGGTCTAAAATTGCGTGGCATAGTGCCTATGGCGGTGCATCTTAGCGAGCAGGCACATGTATCAACCATACTGGTAGAGGGCACTGAAAAATTACCATTGCTGTTAAGGCTGCCTACTTTTGCATCACGTGTGCAGAATGCGCTGCGTATTTTTGTGTATGCAATCAAAGATATTGTGAAGCACAAACTTGGTTCCGTTTAATCAGTTTTTGCCCATACAGCGTCATACACCGCAGCGATACCTTCCGCTTCCCGCTCCACTGAAAATCCCTGTTCTACCCTTTGCCTGCCGAGTTTGCCCATTTCAGCTGCCGTCACCGGATCTTGCATCACTTTGCGTAGTGCGATAACCAGTGCGTCTACCTCTTCAGTCGGCACAACATAGCCCGTAATTCCTTCTTCCACGATCATCTTGAATGCACCTGTATCACTGGCTACAACAGCACAACCACATGCCATGCCTTCCAGCGGCGTCAAACCAAATGGTTCATAGCGCGGACAGGCTACCGTGATCAATACATTTTGGTACCAGGCACCGACTTCTGCAGGCGCAATTTCGCCGAGAAAAATAATTCGCTTACCGAGTCCGTGATCTGCAATTTTTTTTACCAAGGCCTGCTTGAAATCCTCATGCTGCGGTTGGCACAATCCGGCAATCACCGCCGTAAAATCAGGAAACTCCGGCAGTAGTTTAAGCATAGCCTCTACGTAAATATCGCTGCCCTTATCGGGCCTCACTCTGCCAAACACGCCAATGCCGTATTTGCCAGGCAATCCGGATTTTTGCCAGGCACTAAGTTTGTCTGCCGGTGGTGAAAAACGCTCAAGGCTGATACCGTGCGGTACAACCCGTGTGGTATTGGGTACATAGCCAGCTGCCTCTGGCGTGGTAGAGATGACGCCATCCATGTTTGCAATCAGCCAGCGCGGAAACCATGAGTGCCGGTGTTTGGCAGCTGAAGTAAACACCAATGCTATTGGCAGCCTGCACACATCGCGTAAAAAAATAGCCAACATCATTTCCGGATCGCGCCGCACATGCCAGATACGTTTGCGGCCGTCAGGCAAACGCGTAAACGATACGCGTATGGCCTGCCAGAGCGAGAGCCAGTTAAAACGTAGTGGACATTGTTGCGCAGCCAGTCTTGCACCGGGCATATCTGAACCAAGATACGCTATATCGATAGCACGAGCCTGCACAGGCAGTAGCGCATTGACCGTGCCAGATACACCGGTAAAACGTTTCTTAATATTGGTAACAATAACTTCAGGATTCATGTGTGACTGTAGCTTAGTGTTTACATCAGAATGACGTCGTACTGTTCCTGATGGTAAGTGCTTTCCACTTGTAGTGAGATGGGCTTGCCGATGAAGTCGCCTAACATCGCAAGATGCTGTGACTCTTCTTCTAAAAACATATCAATCACTAATTGCGAAGCAAGTATGCGGAATTCACGCGGGTTAAATTGTTTGGCTTCACGCAGCAACTCACGCAAAATTTCATAAGCCACGGTACGCGCTGTTTTTAATTGTCCCTTGCCGCTACAGGCAGGGCAGGGTTCACACAAAATATGCGCCAATGATTCGCGGGTACGTTTACGCGTCATTTCTACCAGGCCCAGCGCAGAGAAATCTGAAACAGTGATCTTGGTACGATCGCGTGCGAGTGCCTTATTTAGCTCTGTCAGTACTGAGGCGCGATGTTCAAGATTTTCCATATCAATGAAATCAAGGATGATGATGCCCCCCAGATTGCGCAGTCGCAGTTGCCGCACGATGGCATGCGCGGCTTCAAGATTAGTTTTGAATATGGTATCGTCGAAATTACGACCGTTTACATAGCTACCAGTATTGACATCAATCGTCGTCATCGCTTCGGTTTGCTCGATGATCAGGTAGCCACCAGATTTAAGATCAACGCGTGGCCCGAGTGCGCGTTCTATCTCTTGCTCTACACCGTATAAATCAAACAAGGGTCTTTCGCCCGTGTAATGCACCATCTTTGGTAATACTGATGGCGTATACGACGTAGCGAACTGGCTTAGCATCGCAAAATTTTCGCGTGAATCAATTTGTATGGTGGCTGTATTCTCACCAACGAAGTCACGCAGTACGCGTTGCGCAAGATTCAGATCCTGATAAAGCAAAGAAGGCGCAGGCTTACTTTTGGCATGCAGCAGAATGTTGGTCCAGGTTTTGCGCAAATAATCGATGTCCATGGTCAGATCAGTTTCGCTGGCATCTTCAGCCATGGTGCGGATAATGAAGCCGCCTTTTTCTTCCGCCGGCATCAGTCGCTGCACTTTTCCGCGCAGCAGTTCGCGTTCTGCTTCATCACCTATGCGTTGTGAAATACCGATATGACTATCTTGCGGCAAATACACCAGCATGCGACCGGCAATAGAAATCTGTGTTGAAAGCCTGGCACCTTTGGTACCGATAGGATCTTTCACTACCTGTACCATTACAGACTGCCCATCAAACAAAAGTTTTTCTATGGGCATGGGCGTGACATTGGTCCCATCGTGCGGACGCGCTTCCCAGATATCGGCCACATGCAAAAATGCGGCGCGCTCAAGACCAATATCAATAAATGCAGACTGCATACCCGGCAGTACACGTACAACTTTGCCTAAGTAGATATTGCCTGCGCGGCCACGTGATGCGGTGCGTTCTATGTGCAATTCCTGCACAGCACCTTGCAGGATTAACGCTACACGCGTTTCCTGCGGAGTGATGTTGACCAGTAAATCTTCGCTCATAAAGTACTAATGCCAGCTTTTCTTAATAATTGGGACGTCTCAAACAGAGGCAAGCCCATGATGCCTGAATAACTGCCTGCAATGTGCTCGATAAATTGCGCTGCATAGCCTTGTACCGCGTAGCTGCCAGCCTTGTCATAGGGCTCAGGCAAAGCGCAATATGCGCGCAGGATTTCATCGGGTATGTTGCTAAAAGTGACTTCTGATTTTTGTAATATTGAATCGAGTTTATCGTTGACCATGACCGCAACGCTGGTGAGCACCTGATGCGTGCGGCCGGATAATAATTTCAACGTTGCGATAGCGTCTTCCGTATTGGCAGGCTTACCTAATATCAGACCATCTATGGTGACGGTCGTGTCTGCAGCTAATACAGGGCGGGGCGGCAATTTGCGAGCAAATAGTGCATTCCAGCCGTGTTCCGCTTTGGTTTTGGCTATGCGCGTGACATAGACTTCCGGCATTTCGTTCTTGTAAGGCGCTTCAGAAACCGCGCCATCTTTACCACCCGAATCTCGCAGCATCAGCATTTCAAATTCGATCCCGATCTGGCGTAATAATTCTCGCCGCCGCGGACTTTTTGAAGCCAGATAAATTTTTTCGTCAACTACTGCCATAAGGCTGCCTTTAACAATTGCTTTTAGTTCGACACTTACAGCGAGCTGCGATGGTAAGGATGATTTTGCGTGACTGACCAGGCGCGGTAGAGCTGCTCAGCGAGTAATACTCTGACCATGCCATGCGGCAGAGTCAGGCTAGATATCCTCATGAGCATATCGGCATTTTTTTTTAATCCAGCATCAAGGCCATCTGCACCACCGATCACGAATGTAACATCCCCGCCTTGTTGATGCCACTGGCGCAGGTGTTGCGATAATTGCATGGTCGTCAGATCCAGTCCGTGCTCATCCAATGCAATCACTATGCCACCTTTGGGAAAACCGGCCTCTATACGAACGCGCTCCTGCGTCATCACGATCTCAGCAGTTTTGCTGCTGGATCGCTCTACAGGTTTGATTTCCTTAAGGACGATGCGACATTCCTGGGGCATACGCTTGGCATATTCATTAAACCCCGTCTCTATCCATGCCGGCATTTTGTGACCGACCGCGGCGATGATGAGCTGCATGGCCCTGCGTGCTTACTTCTTCGTCGTCTTGGCAGCGCTGCGCTTGACTGGCGACTTGGTTGTTTTAGTTGCCTTGGTTGTCTTAGTTGCAGCAGATTTCTTCGCTACAACGCGAGGCTTTTTCACCGTCACTGTCGTGCCTGTGGCTGTTTTGGAAGCAGATTTCTTGGCCGCTGTTTTTTTGACCGCCACTTTTCCAGCAGCCGTTTTTTTCACTGCTGTCTTTTTCACCGCAGTTTTTTTCACGGCAGAGCGTGGTTTCTCAATAATGGCCTGTGCCTCAGGTTGATCGCTGGTGATGTGGCGGGTAGTCTTGCGCACTGGCTCTGCTGCAGCGTTTTTGCTAGCCGTGCCCAGACGCTTGGCTGCGCCCAGTTTGATTTCTTTTTCACCCCAGATTTCTTCGAGACGATAGTAAGCGCGGATAGTGGGCTGCATGATGTGAACAATCATGTCACCCAGATCGACCAGTACCCATTCGCCGGTTGTCTCACCCTCTACGCTTAACACCTGGCCGCCTGCACCCTTGACTTTGTCACGCACGGACGCAGCCAGCGCCTTGGTTTGGCGATTGGATGTACCCGATGCAATGGCGATGCGATCAAACAGACTCGTCAGATGGCTGGTTTCGTAAATACGAATATCCTGGGCTTTGACGTCTTCTAGTGCATCGACGACGAGAGCTTGTAATTTTTTGATGTCCATTAATTAATTTTGTATAAGTGATGTTGATGAATATAGTCTAGCACTGCGCGTGGCAGCAGCTCGTCCGTGTTGTTGTCTTGCTGTAGTGCTTGCCGTATTGTTGTAGCTGATACATCCAGCGCCAGATTGTCTGCCAGATAAACCAGCCCGTTGGGTGTGGCGCGCAATTGTGCGGCGCTGGCCTTACGTCGGGTGATCTCTCTGGCTACTTCGGCTGTCGGAGTATCCTGCGTTAATAAAAATCCTGGTCGTGTTGCTACGCAAAGATGGGCGTAATCAAACAACTGTTGCCATTGATGCCAGGTGTGCAGGTTAATTAACTGATCTGCACCCATTGCTAGCACGATAGAAACTTTCTCTCCCAGCTCAGCGCGTAATGCACGCAATGTGTCTATGGTGTAGGTCGGTGTCGTGCGACAAATTTCCTGATCATCGAATTGTACTGGTATCGCGCAATCTGCGAAGGCCAGTTTTAACATCGCCATTCTGTGTGTTGCCGGCGTTGCCAGTTCCGGCTTTTGCCAGGGCTGTCCGGCAGGGATTAAACGCAAAACATCTGGATGCAAAAGAGTAGCGCAATAATGTGCAAGACCAACGTGGCCTGTATGCACCGGATCAAAACTGCCGCCCAAAATCAGGATGCAGGGTGCGCTCACGCAGAGAGCCAGTCACGATGCGGCAGAAAATCAGTATACAGCGCCGCCTCTGGCGTGCCTGCTTCCGGTTTCCAGTCATAGCGCCATTTGACGATAGGCGGCAAGGACATCAGTATGGATTCCGTGCGGCCGCCCGATTGCAGGCCAAACAAGGTACCTCGATCAAATACCAGATTGAATTCCACATAGCGACCACGGCGATAAGCCTGAAAATCACGTTCACGCTCGCCATACGGCATATCTTTACGGCGTTTCAGGATCGGCACGTAAGCAGAGATAAAACTATCACCTACATTTTTTGTCATGGCAAAGCTGTCTGCAAAACTCGCTTCATTAAAATCATCAAAAAACACACCGCCCACACCGCGCGCTTCTTTACGATGTTTCAGATAAAAATAATCGTCACACCATTTTTTAAAGCGCGCATGCAGATCGGCACCGTGCGGCGTGAGCGCATCATGACAGCTCTGGTGAAAATGTTTCGCGTCTTCTGCGAAACCATAATATGGCGTCAGATCCATGCCGCCGCCAAACCACCAGACCGGCTCCTTTCCAGCGCCGGTGGTGGTGAAAAAACGTACATTCATATGCACAGTAGGCGCATAAGGATTACGCGGATGAAAAACCAGCGATACCCCCATCGCTTCCCAGCTACGGCCAGCCAGTTCAGGACGATTGGCTGCAGCTGATGGCGGCAGACTGCTACCCGTTACATGCGAAAAACCTACGCCACCGCGTTCCAGAACATTGCCTTCTTCGATCAGGCGCGAAATGCCGCCGCCACCTTCAGGCCGTTCCCAGCTGTCGCGTATGAATTTCTTGCCATCGACTTCTTCAACCGCTGTGACGATACGATCTTGCAGAGAAAGTAACCAGGCTTTAACGAGTGCGATGTCAGGTGTGTTTGTGCTCATGATGAATATCAGTATGATTAATTTTTCAGTCTGAGGTTCAGGATATTAGGTGTCAGTTAAAAATTTATGCCGGCCGCTTCAGTGCGCGCCAGCCTATATCGCGCCTGAATTGCATGCCTTCAAAACAAATCTGATCGATCGCCTGATACGCATGTTTTTGCGCCACCTTCACACCATCACCCAATCCGACTACGCAAAGTACACGACCGCCAGTGGTAACGAGATGATTGTTTTCTATCGCAGTGCCTGCATGATACGTGACGCAGTCGGGTGTCTCGGCCGGTATGCCCGTGATTACATCGCCCTTACGCGGCGCATCCGGATAGCCACCTGCTGCAATCACCACACCCAGTGCAGTGCGTCTGTCCCATTCCAGTTCTATTTCATTGAGTGTGCCATTGACGGCATGTTCCATCACACCCACCAGATCCGTTTTGAGTCGCGCCATGATCGGTTGTGTTTCCGGATCACCCATCCGGCAGTTGAATTCCAGCGTGCGCGGATTGCCGCTGGCATCAATCATCAAGCCTGCATACAAAAAGCCGGTAAAGGGTATGCCATCTTTGGCCATGCCGTTTACAGTAGGCTGAATAATCTCGCGCATGATGCGGCCATGCAGCGAAGGGGTGATGACTGGCGCGGGCGAATACGCACCCATGCCGCCGGTGTTCGGTCCTTCGTCGTTGTCGAGCAATCGTTTGTGATCCTGACTGGTCGCTAAGGGCAGTATATTTTTGCCATCGACCATCACAATGAAACTGGCCTCTTCACCAGCAAGAAATTCTTCGACCACCACGCGCGCACCTGCGTCACCGAAACGATTGTCCGACAACATCATCTCTATCGCAGCATGAGCTTCTTCCAGATTCATTGCCACAACGACACCTTTGCCGGCAGCCAGGCCATCCGCTTTGACTACAATCGGTGCACCTTGTTCATCTATGTATTTGTGAGCCGCGACAGGATCGGAAAAAGTTTGATAACGCGCCGTTGGTATGTTGTGCCTATGCATAAATGCTTTGGCAAAGTCTTTCGAGCTTTCCAATTGCGCCGCAGCTTGGGTGGGGCCAAAAATTTTCAAGCCACGTGCGCGGAAAATATCCACAATGCCTGCTGCAAGCGGTGTTTCAGGGCCGACTACAGTCAGGGCAATCTGTTCTTGCTGTACGAAATCGGCCAATGCTGCAGGATCGGTGATGGGAATATTTTGCAGCCGGTTATCCAATGCAGTGCCGCCATTACCGGGTGCGACCAAGACCACTTGTATGCGGTCTGATTGTGCCAGTTTTGCAGCCAGCGCATGTTCACGGCCACCAGAGCCTACGACGAGAATTTTCATTTTGGAGCGAGCCAGTTTTTATTAAAAGAGGATTTATTCGTTGATGATGGCATTGGTATAAACCTCTTGCACATCATCGAGATTTTCCAGCGCATCGAGCAGTTTTTGCATTTTGATGGCATCGTCACCTGTGATGTCGGCTTCGGTGGAAGGCTTCATGGTGATCTCTGCCATTTCAGCTTTGAAGCCGGCTTTATCCAGCGTATCGCGTATCGCTGAAAACGCATAAGGATCACACACCACTTCAAAGCCGCCCTCATCATCCGCGATCACATCTTCAGCACCTGCTTCAAGCGCGGCTTCCATTAAAGTATCTTCGTCAGTGCCGGGTGCAAAGAACAACTGACCGCAGTGCTTGAACAAAAAAGCGACCGAGCCCTCGCTGCCCATGTTGCCGCCAAATTTAGAAAACGCATGCCGCACCTCGGCCACAGTACGCACCCGATTGTCAGTCATACAGTCAACGATGATGGCTGCACCATTCAAGCCATAGCCTTCGTAGCGTATCTCTTCATAGTTCACGCCTTCAAGCCCGCCGCTGCCGCGTTGTATGGCGCGGGTGACGTTATCTTTGGGCATATTGGCGTCGGCAGCTTTATCGACTGCCAAGCGCAAGCGCGGATTACTGGCGAGGTCGCCTCCGCCCATGCGGGCAGCAACAGTAATTTCTTTGATCAGACGCGTCCATATCTTGCCGCGCTTGGCATCAGTCGCGGCTTTTTTGTGCTTGATATTGGCCCATTTGCTGTGTCCTGCCATTTTGATTCTTTCCAGTGCAAGAAATACGCTGCTTAACTCCACTTTAATGAAGGTGGGCAAGGCGTTTAGTGGATTGCTTTTCGGCTCGGTACTAGCCTTCGAATAGGGGGCGGATTTTACCATAGTGCCCCAGTGTTAAGCCTGATTCATGTGCGTGATTCATCAGCCTGATTGTGTAGCTTGATTTTGACTCACAGAGGGCGCTTTGCAGGCTGGCATTACAATCCCTGCATGAATAATGGCATCAAGACTGATTTACCCCCAACGGATACCCACTCAGCCCGCCGGCTGTTTCTTGCTGGCCTGGCAATGGCACTAGCCGGTTCAGTGCTGTTTTCAGCCAAGGCTGTCGTGGTCAAGCTCTTGTATCGATATCAGGTTGATGCGATGACAGTGCTGGCGTTTCGCATGTTGTTTGCCCTGCCTTTTTTTGCCGCTATTGCGCTCTACAAAATGAAACATACCGCGCCGCTTGCGCCATCGGACCGCTGGCGGCTGGTCATGCTGGGGCTATTGGGATATTACTTATCGAGTTATCTGGATTTCATCGGTTTACTTTATATTTCGGCGGGTCTTGAGCGATTAATTTTGTTTCTGACACCATCTTTTGTATTGTTGCTATCTATATTTTTGCTACAAAAGCGGGTTAGTAAAACAGAATGGCTGGCACTGCTGATTTGTTACAGTGGCACGGTGCTGGTGTTTATGCATGATGTAAAAACTGGTGGTGCGCAGGTCTGGCTGGGCGGCGCGTTTGTGATGGCCAGCGCCGTGTTTTATGCCATGTATTTGTTATTTTCAGGTGAACTGGTCCAGCGCGTAGGTACCATCCGGCTGGTGGCTTATGTGATGTGTGTATCAAGCGTAGCAGCGATAGGCCAATTCATGGTGTTGCGCCCGCTTAGTATGCTAAACCAGCCGCCTGAAGTGCTTGGCCTCTCCTTGCTCAATGCCGTGTTTTGCACCGTATTGCCGGTGTTTCTGACCATGATGGCCATTGCCCGTATCGGTGCGCCTGTGGCTTCGCTGGCTGGCATGATAGGGCCGGTATCCACCTTATTTTTAGCGGCCATGATTTTGCATGAACCGATTACCGCCATACAGTTGGCTGGA